>JAHELX010000639.1 GCA_024643945.1 Anaerolineales bacterium | reverse complement strand
GAGGGGACGGCGCAGGTTCGGCATCGCCCATCTCGGGCGGCACGGGTGCGGGTTGGGCCGGTGCTTTGCTAGGGACGGGTGGCGGCGTCTCAGCGCGCGTGCGTCGATGTCGAGCGAGGTCCCGCGCCTGGAAGAGGTGGCCCAGAGCACGCTCTCGCTCACCAGTCCTTTCGCCCCGGACGGAGACGGGCAGTCGCATCCTTAGCCAACTTGCCGCTTTGGCCAAATCCCGCGGCCCAAGCATTACCCGCCGCAGCGCCACATCCAACGGAAAGAGCAGCGCCACGATCAGTAGCAGCGTTCCCCAAATTTCGCGGGCACGGTCGGCAGTGGGAAGATTGTGCAAGAAAGCAGCTACCGGCTGCGGCAGCTCACCCCCGCCGGTGAGGCGAGCCAACTCGTTCAGCAGGGCCCGATTGGTGCCGCTGTCCCTGTACTCCGGCGAATAAGGCACCACCACCCCCAGTGTCTGTTGGCCCAACGCCTTGCCTTCATCGCTAACCCCCAGTCGCACCAGGTACGTCCCTGGCTGCGAAACCTCCGCCAGCGCTTCGTAGCGCCCGGCGCCGACCTGCGCCAGCGTAACCTCCGTCGTTTGCAAATCGGGGCCAATGAGGGATGCCGTTACGTCCAGAAAATTGCGAGGGCGCCCGCCCTCATCGGCCGCCTCGACGCGGACCGCCACCCGGTCGTCTTCCAGCCCGGCCTGGGCGGTCAGCCCTTCCACCTGGGGCGCAGGCAACGTCCAGCCTACCAGTTGCGCTGCAAACCGGGGGAAGCCATCCCACGCCACCCAATCCGTCGCCCACTGGCCTTTGAGATCCGAGGTCCAGGCCGCGGCCCGTCCCAGGCCATACTGCCACACCGCCAGCAGTGGATCGCCGCGCGGCGTGCTGAGAGCCACGAAGGCAGTGCTCTTGGGCGTGGTGCCGTTGTAACCCAGCAGTGGTGGCAAAGCCGCCGGGTCCAGCCCGCGCAGCACCGAAGTGGGGGACATCGGGAGCGGATAAAATGGTTCTTCCACAATGTATTCGCCGACCGCCTTGACCGTCTCTTTGAGGAAGAAATCGGGCACGCGCAAAATGTCCACCGCCGGGTAATAGCGCCCGCCTCCCTGCTGCGCCAGGTCGGCCAGGTACTCGGCTGAACCTCCTCCTGCCGCCACGACGCTGAGGGTGATGCCCTGCTCCCGCATCTCCTGGGCGAGAGAGCTGAGATCGCCGGTGCGTACCCAGCCGTCGGTCAGCAGAATGAGGTGTTTGCGCCGAGCATCGGTAGCCTGCAAGGCAGCATAGGCGGCCTCGACGCCGGAGCGCAGATTGGTCTGCCCCTGTGCCTGGATGCCGCCGATGGATTGTTCCAGCGCGACGAAATCCACCAGTCGTTGCACTTTCAGCGCCCAGCGAGCGGCGTCGTCGAAGGCGACCACGCCGATGTAGTCCTGCTGGCCGAGCGCACTGGCCGCGCGCATCACTGCCTCTTTGGCAATGTCTACCTTGGGCTGGCCGACCTCGCGGCGCACGTACGTCTGATTCAGATCGGGATTGTCGCAATGACAACGCCCCATGCTGCCCGACTTGTCCACGGCCAGCACCAGCGCCAGGTTAGGCGACTGCTCTTTGCTGCGCACGTCCATGTCCACCGGCAAGGTCTGCTCCAGAGGCGTGCGCAGATAGCCACCGGCTCCGAAGGCATTCTCGCCACCGGTCATCAGCAGCCCCTTGCCCAAATCGCGCACATACACCTGGATCGCCTCCATGGCTCCAGACGGCAACGCGCCGGCCGGCACGTTGCTGAGCACGATGGCGTCAAAGGCGGCCAGGTCGGGTAGTGTCGTTGGGAGTTCGCCCGGCGGCACGACGGCAACGTTCATCTCGGCCGCACCCAAAGCCTGAACCAGGTTATCGCTTTCACCAGGCTGGCCCTCGACCACCAGCACCCGGGGTGGCCCGTGAACGACGGTGAAGGCGCTGGCTTCATTGTTTTGCAGCCGGGTATCGGCGTCAGGCACGATCTGAGCCCGGAAACGTCGGAAGCCCGCCTCGGCTGCGTCTACGGGAATCGAGAAGCGATTAACCCCTGCTTGCAGCCGCACCTCTTGGGAATGAATGAGTCCTCCGTCGCCGAAAACGCGCAAGGTAGCCCCCACCTGGGCCGTGCTGTGGACAAGGGCCGTCAGGTCAAAACCCTGCCCCTGGCGTACGTCGCCGGGCGCGCCCAATGCCTCGACCCACACCTCGACCTCACCGCGCTCTGAGAGGTCGCCCAGCGGGACGAAGGCAAGCTGGATGTCATGGGCAGCAGCCAGTTCTGCTTGCGCCAGGGCCTGGCCCAGGTTCTCGCGCCCGTCTGAGAGGAGAACCAGGCGTTTCGCGCCCTCATCAGGAAAGAGGGCCAGCCCCAGTTGCAGCGCGCCGGCGATGTCGGTGCGGACCGTGACAGGCACCGACGTCAGGTCTGACAGCGCATGGTCTTCGGAAGCCAGGCGCTCCACCAACGCGTCCTTGCCGAAGACGACGACGGCGGCCCTGTCGCCGACGGGCATGGCCTCGATGGCCTGGCGGATAAGCGCCTCTCCGCGCGCCTGTTCGTCCACCGGCACGCTGTCTGAGGCGTCCAGCAGGAAGACAGCGGTCAGTGTATCCGCCCGCCGCCGAATCTGGATGCCAGCCAGAGCCAGGACAATCAAGGTCAACAGCAAAGCGCGCAAAGCCAGCCCGCCCCAGAAGCGTGCACGCGCCAGCCGTCGCCGACCCAGCAAAGCTAACCCACTAGTCAATGGGAGAAGCAGCAGCAGCCAGAGGGCATTGGGGTAAATAAAGGAAACGTTCATCACTCCGAGTTCAATCCCATCAATCCGTAAAACGTAAAGACGTGAAACGTAAAAACGTAATGCGTGAAACGTGAAACGTGAAGCGCTGTTGATGGGGCCTATTCTTTACGTTTTACGCCTTTACGTTTTACGTCTTTACGTTTTTCCTCTTACTCATGATCACTTCCCTCGTCTCTCTCCACAGCCGGGCCAGCGCTGCTCGCTGGTAGACCAGCCACTCGGCAGTCAGCAAAGCCAGCGCGACCAGGGCCAGTGGTCGCCACCACTCGCGCCGGGCCTGCTGTGGGCGAGCAGTGTCTGCTTCCCCCTGATCGCCCAGAAGCGGCAATGTCTCGGCAGGACGCACGTCCGACTCCTGGGGCGAGAAAAGATTCACAGCAAAGCTGGCCTGCGCGGTACCGCTCTCTTCATTCTGGACGGCCCCTCCCCAGGTCACCCGATACACACCCAACTGGGTTGTATCCGCAAAGACAACTCGCCCGCTTTCCGGCAGTAGCCGGGCCGTCGTGCCATCGGGCCGGGTCACCGTCACCGACTCAGCCTCAGGCGGCAAGGATAAGGTTACTGCCGAAGCGGGAGATACCTGAGCCGGCAAGTCGCTTCCACTGCCAGGCGCCAGCCAACCGGTCAGGTTGGCCAGCAACAGCGGGAAGGCTACCTGCAGCGGCAGGTCGGAGCGATGCAGGTCGAAGGCCAACGCGGCCACGCGGCGGCCGTCCACATTCCCCGCAAGCAACAGCGGCACGCTATCACCGGGCACATCGCCCATAACCACCGCATGCGCCCAAGGAGGCAACGGCATCCGCACCGCCTCCAACACATTTACCTCAGCCAGGTCGACGTAGGCCAGCACTGGATCAGCCGCGTCCACAGGCCGGGGCAACGGCTGCTCCAGTGTACCGGTGACGGTAAAATAAGCCGTGCTGCGCGGTGGGGCGATGAAGAGCAAGTTACCGGCCGGAAGTGTCGCAGTAATGGGAACATAAGCATCGAAAATTGTGAGGTTGGAAGGTTGGAAGGTTGGAAGATTGGGAGATTGGAAGGATGGAAGGTTGGAAGGTTGGAAGGTTGGAGGGTTGGAGGGTTGGGAGATTGGAAGATCGGTCGGTGTCCCCGAACCTCCC
>JAHELX010000638.1 GCA_024643945.1 Anaerolineales bacterium | reverse complement strand
AGGCGGTGGCGCTATTATCATAAGTCTCATACTGCATGGCAACCGCACCCGGTATCCCCGCCCGCATCAGCGCTGGCGCGACTCCGCTCCAGGCGTTCACACCATCGCGCCGGCCGCTCTCGCAGGCGCCCAATACGACCACGCGCACGCCAGCGCCCCGTAGCGTCAGCGCCAGATTCTCAGCGGGGAAAGGATAGGAGTAGCCCTCGGCATCTTCGAGAACGATGGCGCCATCTCTCTCGGCCCCATGTTCGTGTTCGCCGCCGAAATGGCCGTGACCGGCAAAGTGGAAGAGATGCGCTCCCTGGCAAGCCGCTTCTAGCTTCTCGACGGTGAGCTTCGGGACGAAGTCCACATCGATCCCCTCCACGTCCTTCAGGGCGGCTTGAATGAAATCACATTCGGCCTCCAGATCCAGCGGCGGAGCATCGGAGGGAGCCGCCAGGCCCACCACTACTTTCAACGGTCTGGTCGCGGTCACAGAACCGGGTGCAATAGGAATGGCTTCGTGGCGGACCAGGGAAATGCGGGGATCGAGGACGAGGAAACCATCTCTGCCTGCCTGCACCTGTCGGCGCGGCACCCTGGCCCGCGTGGCGGAGCCACCTGTGCCGTGCCGACAGGTGCAGGCAGGACGGGCAGGTGGCTCCCCGCCTGTGCGGTACAGGTGAAGGTACTCCCAGGGCAGATTGGCCAGCGGGGGATCGTCCAGCACCAGGCGCAAACGGAGTCCCTGTTCGGGACCCACTGCACTCAGGCTGCGTAAGAGCATCTGGCGCACGGCAGGTGGCAACAGCATATCGGCTAGGGCTTCACCCAGCGCAATCAGGTCTTTGAGGTGGATCCGCTTGCGCTCCAGGTTGTGCAGCGGGCGTGCCAGGGCAGCCTCGTCATAGGTACTCACTGCCGGTTCTCGCATCCGGTCCACCGGTGAGCTGGTGACTTCGACCTTGAATTGCCTGTCTTGCCAGTCGCGGGCTCGAATGGTAAAGTCTATGTAGTTCATAATTCCTTGTAACCTGCAGCTCAGAATTCGTTTATGTTTTCTCTGAGACCCGACCGACACGAGGGCGATGCGAGCTTGGCCGTCGACACCCGTAGTGTCAAGCATTGTGGTGGAGATAAAGGATTGGCCTGGGATAAGGGTCGGGGGAAGAATAATGCCAGGTCATATTATACCACAGTTTTTGTTCCGTAGATGCCCAGGTTTTGCCTGAAACTGGGCGTGTTAGTCACATTGCCAGGTTCGAAGTTGATTTGCCAACGTACCTGGTGGTTGCTCTTCACGCAAGTCAAGTTTCAACTGCCGGATGATCACAGCGATGCCCTCTTGCCCCAGCCGCTCGGTCACCTGGCGCACCCAGGCGCATGGTGAAACGTAAGGACCAAGCCCCCCGATGCAGCAGAGCTTTTAACGCGACGCAGAAATCGTGAAAGTCGCAACAAAAATATTGAATGCGTGGTATAAACGTGGTATACTCAACACCACAAAGTTCACTGCGACTGAGGAGCTCCCCAACAAAGGGCGACCCGTCAATCTTCCACAACCATATCACCGACTCCAACTCCATTGTCCTCCATAAGCACGTCGTCTGGTCAACCTGTCCACGTTTGTGATGTTTCCAGGGGGGCGCGCCAAAGGTTAATGTCGAGAAGTCGATGCCGGATAGTACTGAAAGACAAGATGATCATTCAGGAGAAAGCTCGGTGATAGGTAAGATCTTTAAGACAACGCAGAACAGTTTGAGGAAAGCTCAATCGGCGCTGGCAGGCGGTACGCTGGCGCCCGACTTCACGCTCCCCAGCGGCCCAGGCAAGACGATCTCCTTGAGCGACTTTCGCGGCCAACCGGTGGTTCTTGTCTTTTATCCCGCCGACTGGAGTCCGGTCTGTGGCGATCAGGTCGTCTTGTACAACGAAATCTTGCCCATCTTCAAGGAATATAAGGCACAACTGCTCGGCGTCTCGGTCGACGGTGTTTGGTGCCATAGGGCTTTTGCCCACTCTCGTGCCCTCGACTTTCCCTTGCTATCCGACTTCGAGCCAAAGGGTGCCGTGGCGCGGGCCTATGGGGTGTACCGTGAAGAAGATGGCTTCACCGAACGTGCATTGTTCGTGATCGACGCCAAGGGAATCATTCGCTGGAGCTACGTATCCCCGATTGACGTCAACCCCGGTGCCGACGGCATTTTGGCTGCCCTCGAAGCGTTGCAGACTTAGAGGAGGTTCATTGCATGAGCTCAGTGGCAAGTCCAAAGCTCGCGCCGCGCGTCAGTGATCGAGATCACACCCAGGGCCCCATTGACGCGCCGGTGACCTTTGTTGAGTACGGCGACTACCAGTGTCCGCATTGCCGCCAGGCGCATTCGGTTGTGCGGGAGCTTCAAGAGCGCCTGGGGGATCGATTTTGCTACGTCTTCCGCCATTTTCCCATCAGCACAGCCCACCCGAACGCCCAGCACGCAGCCGAGGCCGCCGAAGCCGCCGCCGCGCAGGGCAAATTCTGGCAGATGCATGACTATCTTTATGAACACCAGGATGCTCTCGACGACGAACATCTGATCCAGTATGCGGCGGAACTGGGACTTGACACCGAACGCTTCGAGCGTGAATTAAAAGAGCACGTCTATGCGGACCAGGTGCGCGAGGATTTCCTGAGCGGTGTGCGCAGCGGCGTGAACGGCACGCCCACCTTTTACATCAACGGTGAGCGTTTCGATGGGCCCTGGGACGTCGAGTCATTGCTGGCTGAAATCGAGAAGCCCTTGGGTGTACAGGTCCGCAATCTGTTTCAAAGTTTCACCCGGCTGCAGGCATCGGGCGGCATTGTGTTACTGCTCAGCACTATTCTGGCGCTCATCTGGGCCAACTCGTCTTGGGCGCCTACCTATTTCGAGTTGTGGGATACTAATCTGTCGATTACCTTGGGCAACCTCTCCCTCTCGGAGCACCTACTGGAGTGGGTGAATGATGGGCTGATGGTGATCTTCTTCTTTGTGGTCGGCCTGGAAATCAAGCGCGAGATAACTATAGGTGAGTTAGCCTCGCCCAGGCGAGCTGCGCTGCCCATTATGGCGGCCCTGGGGGGCATGCTAATGCCTGCCGCTATCTACACCGCATTCAATACTGGCACTGAGGCTGCTTCCGGCTGGGCTATTCCCATGGCCACCGACATTGCCTTTACCCTGGGTATTTTGACACTGCTGGGGAATCGAATCCCGTTCAGCCTCAAGGTGTTCTTCACCGCGCTGGCCATTGCCGACGACCTGGGTGCTGTGTTGGTGATCGCCCTCTTTTACAGCCACGGAATTGTTTTGACTGGCCTGGCAGTAGGCGGGGGCATTCTGCTGGCGCTAATCGGCCTGAATGTGACTGGGGTGCGCCACCCACTACCTTATAGCTTGTTAGGAATTGGACTGTGGTTGGCCTTCCTGGAATCCGGCGTCCATCCGACTATCGCTGGCGTACTGTTAGCCATGACCATCCCCGCCCACACCCAGGCCCGGGCTCAAGCCTTTATGGCTCAGTGCATAGCAGTTCTGGGCGGGGTTGACGACGCCACCAGGCTGAGCGCAGGGTCCAATGCGGGAGATGTGGACATAAGCGACCGGCAGCAAGCGGCTGCCCACACACTGGAAGCCATCGCAGAGAGAATGCAAACTCCGGCCCAGCGCCTGGAGCATAGCGTCACCCCCTGGGCTACCTACGTGATCCTGCCGCTGTTTGCGTTGGCCAATGCGGGGGTCGGGTTAAGCGGGAACGTCGTCGCAGGATTGACCAGTCCTGTCTCCCTGGGCATCATCGCTGGATTGGTGCTGGGCAAACCGCTGGGCCTGACGCTCTTCTCGTGGATAGCCATTAAAATTGGCATCGCAGAGATGCCAGCCCGGGTCACGTGGCAGCAACTCTTCAGCGCCACCTGGTTGGCCGGCATTGGTTTTACCATGTCGCTCTTTAT
>JAHELX010000637.1:2055-3959 GCA_024643945.1 Anaerolineales bacterium | reverse complement strand
AAGTCAACGGTCAGGAGGGCGTCGCCCGTGATCAAAACCCGATCACTGGTCCTGAAAAAAGCAACTTGGCACGGCGTGTGGCCCGGCGCAGGAATACACTCCCAGTCTGGAAGACCTGGAATAGCAGCGCCCGGATCGAACGCCTGCGCTACGTCTTTGAGGCTCGCCTTCGAGAGCATCGACTCAACCCGCCGTGGCGGCATCGCGCGCATCAATGGGAGGATGACCCAGCGGTCGAGCGGGTTGGCATACTGCTCGAAAGTCGAAAGATCTCCAGCGGCCGCGACGGGTAATTCGTCAGGATGCACGTAAACCGGACAGCCCCACATACGCGCCAGCTCGAGTGCTGATCCCGCATGATCGGGGTGGATGTGCGTCAGCAGGATCGAAGTTGGACGTGTGTTTGCCCCGAACAAGGACTCCGCGGTCTTCCGGATCAACCGGCCGCATTTCGCCCATGCGGCATCAATCAAGACCCACGACGATCCAGACCGCACGAAGTACACGTTGGACTGTGTGATGCCCTTCCCCGCCTCCATGTAGTACACGCCTGGGGCAATCTCCCGGCACATGCCGATATCGGTTTCCTTCTGTTCCCGTGCCATGACGTTCTCTCCTGGAAGAGCTGCGCCCCCGCAGGCCTGTCAGTGATCAGTGGCTATCGCTTCTCCGAGCCCTGCCGCCTGATTGCCGGGGCCGTCCTGGTTTGCGGGGCCGAGGTCTGGCGCTACGGGGGTGAGCATTTCGGGTTCCTCGCCGCGGCCGGCAGGCACGGGCGCCAGCTTGTGGCCGATGCTCTCGGACCAGGCCTCGATCTCCTGCCAACTCACGAGCGCCTCCCCGCCAGCCTTGCCGCATTTCCGCGTGGCTCTCCCGTCTCTGGCTGGATGTCATGGGCGACGGCGGACACCAGGATCAACACGAGCACGAGGGGCGTGATGATCGTCACGAGGGGGGTGAGTCGCAGCATGAGGTTGGAGGAGAAGGCTGCGATGACCCACGACGCCGCGGCCCAGCCCAGGTACGCGATCAGGAGCCACAGCCACAGCCGCGCCAGCAGCCGCGCGAGGCCCGCCGGCAGATGCGCACGCCACCAACTGAGCGGCGCGTCGATCCGGGTCCCGGCGATCCCGGCCAGGACCCCCAACCACAGAGTCGTGAAGCCCCCGCCGACCATGAACAGGACGATCGTGAGGAAGGCCAGGACGGTGCCGCCGTGCCGCCGTTGCACGAAGGCTGCCGCCCAGATCAGGACCGCGAGAGCAACGACCATCGCGACCACTCCGGTGACGAGGAAGTCGGGGATAAGAGTGAGCGCGGGTTCGCAGCCATGCCACGCCGCTGCCGGCTGGCACGGTGGACCGATAGCGCTGATCACGAGCCCGGTCGGGGTGGCGTTGCCCTGCAGCGTCTCAAAGTAGCCGTGTTCGAGCCCCAGCAGTCCGGCGCCAACCCCGAACGTCGTGGCCACGATGCGCGCCGCACTCATCATCCGATCGCTCGGCAGCGTCCGTCGATAGAGATACGCGACACCCAGCGCGACAAGTACCCAGAGCAAACCAATCAGGGCAAACACAAGGACTTCAGGCATGTTCATCGTTCGCCCCGCCGCATCCCGACCGTGCCACGACGGTCCGTGCTTGGAGGAAATGGCCTATCCAAGACCTTCGAGTGATCAGTTGCCGTCGATGCATCATAATATCCCAAATGGAACATTATTCGGCGCAGCAAACACATAAAAACCCCATTATGGGGTTTATTCAGCCTTTTTCCCAGGTAAAATTCCTACTCGGTTTTTATATGGCCTGCTGTCCCCATAAAATGCTTGTGGTTATTGAATAAATCGGATATGAACCAACGCCGCGTCGTTGACCAGTCATTGTGGGGACCACTGATATCCAGTA
>JAHELX010000637.1:1122-2045 GCA_024643945.1 Anaerolineales bacterium | reverse complement strand
ATACAACAGAAGTTGGCCAAACACAACAACCAACAAGGGGCTGAAATCAGCACCGAACCGAAAAAAAAGCTTCTCGCTCAGGTCCGTGACGCCTTGCAGTTCAAGCACTACTCCATCCGTACCGAAGAAGCCTACGTCACCTGGATCAAGCGTTTCATCCTGTTCCACCACAAACGCCATCCGCAAGAAATGGGTGCTCCTGAGGTCACCGCTTTCTTGACCCATTTGGCCATGGAGCAAAACGTCGCCGCTTCTACACAGAATCAAGCCTTCAGCGCGCTTCTCTTCCTCTACCGCAATGTGCTCAAGATAGACCTCGGGCCGGTTGATGCCCTGTGCGCCAAAAAACCTACACGCTTACCCACCGTCCTGACCCGGGAAGAGGTCAAGACGGTCATTGCCGCCTTGTCTGGCACAAACCAACTCATCGCCCAGTTGCTCTACGGTTCCGGGCTGCGGCTGCTGAAGTGCTTGCGCTTACCGGTAAAGGACCTGGACTTTGCCTACCGGCAGATTACCGTGCGTGATGGCAAAACAGTACAAGAGTTGCCCGGTCACAAAGACGTCAAGACGACGATGATCTACACCGCTGGCCCTCAATCTACAACTCATGTGCAAAAAACGCTAAACACTTGCGTTTATTTGAGATAGGAACACTCGCCCTTTTCCGACGATGCGCAACCCGGCATCCGGGGCAAGCGCCCATTGGAGTTGGCTGGCTACAACCTCAGTCAGTTGCCGATGGCCCACTCTCCGGAACGGCCTCAGCATCGAGTGGCTTGTGCAGATGGCTCAGAATGATTCCCAAACCGGTGACGCTTGCCTGAAGGAGGATTGTCAGCAGGAATTAGGTATGGTATATTATTACCATAAGACATTTGTCCATCCCTGACACGAGGTAAGAAAACCCAATGGACATCACC
>JAHELX010000637.1:0-1112 GCA_024643945.1 Anaerolineales bacterium | reverse complement strand
AAGAGCGAGATTGCAGGACTCCGAAAGAAGTTGTGAGGTATACAAACGCAATGGACATCACCACCCTCGAAAACTGGCTCTGGGAAGCGGCCTGCTCCATTCGCGGGCCGCTGGACGCCCCCAAGTACAAGGACTATATCGTACCCCTGCTCTTCTACAAACGCTTGTGCGACGTCTTCGCGGATGAAGTGGACCGTTTGTCCCGCGAGTTCGGCGACCTGGCGCGTGAGCTGGTCGAGGGTGACCGCGGCCTGATTCGCTTCTACATCCCCGAAGAACATACCTGGGACCAGGTGCGCCGCTCGCCGGTCAACCTGGGCGAACGGCTGACCGATGCCATGAAGGCCATCGCCCGCGAAAACCCCAAACTCCAGGGGGTAATCGACCGGCGCGACTTTAACGCCACCGAAGCCGGCCAGCGCTTGCTGGAAGACGAGAGCCTGGCGCGCCTGATGGAGATCCTCAACCGGCAACCGCTGGGCCTGGACGACGTAGAGCCGGACATCCTGGGCCGCGCCTATGAGTACCTGCTGCGTAAGTTTGCTGAAGGTGGCGGCCAGAGTGCGGGCGAGTTCTTCACCCCGCGTGAAGTGGGCCTACTCATGGCCCACATCCTCGACCCGCAAGAGGGAGAGACTCTATCCGATCCCGCCTGCGGGTCGGGTGGACTGCTCATCAAGGCTCAGTTGCGCCTGCGCGAGAAGGTGGCTGCCCAGAAAGGCGTGGACCCGCGTGACCTCAAGTCGGGCGACGTCGGGCGTCCGCTGCAACTCTACGGTCAGGAGATCAACGCCGACACCTTCGCCATGGCCAAAATGAACGCCTTCATCCACGACATGGAGGCCGAGATCCAGCGGGGTGACACCATGCGTAACCCCCGCTTTCTGGACGAAGAGGGCCGCCTGCGCCAGTTCGACAAGGTGACCGCCAACCCCATGTGGAACCAGAACTTCCCCACCGACGTGTACGAAAACGACACCTACGACCGCTTTGAGCGCGGCTATCCGCCGGCCAGTTCCGCCGACTGGGGCTGGATTCAGCACATGGCTGCCTCCCTAAACGGTGGTGGCAAGATGGCGGTCGTGCTGGACACCGGCGCCGTCTCGCGCGGC
>JAHELX010000636.1 GCA_024643945.1 Anaerolineales bacterium | reverse complement strand
CTCCAGATACATCTCATCTAACTCAGTGTCATTCATTAGATTCACCCTGGAGTCTCCAGACAGGAGACATCCTTAAAAGATTGGCAGGTGCCAACGCAACTGCTCAGCCTCCCGGAGCAAAGCCCCCCCACCGGGCAGGTTTAGCAGCCGGTTTATAGTTGAAATCGTCAGCTTGTTCGAGCTTTGAGATGCAAAATGGCCTTTCTTGGCAACCTGCCCCGTGGGGGGGCTTTGCTCCGGGAGGCTTGGCCCATTAATTGACCCAAAAGTAACTCTCCGTATTGTAGCTGAGAGCGCAGTTCAAGGCAAGGGACATGGCAGAGTCACAGCAACAGGGTACAAGCAAGACGGCGTCCACGCTAGTACCCCATCACAGGGATCATGATATGATACAGATTACGCCCATGAGGCCGAATCTAACTTATCAAAATCACTTTGATGGGGCATTAGACGCAGACGCCGCCAGATAACGATATTCTTCGCCCCGGCCTGGGCATAGTGGCTTTCAGCGCATGTTAGACCAGGGGCGCCAGTTGACCTCGTGGCTGAAAATAAACCAGGCTTCTATTTCAGAGAAGGGATGTATTCGCGCAGAGTGTCCAGCAGATCAGCCGGTAAGATAGTCTTCAGCACGAAACCGTTAATGCCGACTGACTTGGCCCTGGCTTGCATCTTCTCTTCACCGTAGGCTGTCAGAGCCAGAACGGGGATATCGGCGGTGCGGGGATCGGCACGCAAGGCCTGTGCAGCCTGAAAACCATCCATACCGGGCATCATCAAGTCCATCAAGATCAGGTCGGGGCCCCATTCTAGCGCAATGGCTATCCCCTCCTGGCCATCTCCGGCCGTTCGCACCTCGAGGCCCTGCCGCTCAAGCAAGAAGGATAGCAGCAGGCGTTGTCCGTGATCGTCATCCACGCAGAGAATTTTGGCTCTGGAATCAGTAGTGGACATCGTATCCCCTATGTCGGAGTCACAGCCGGTACTTCACGTCGCCGGCAATTGGCACAATCATTGGCCCAAGGAACACCGATAAGTATAGCACAAACTGCGCCAAATAGAAATTTCTGAAGTGCGCTCCAGACAAGGACGGGTCTGTCCTAAGTTTTGGTACAAGACCCTAAGGGTTTTCTGAAACCCTTAGGGTCTGCCAAGAATTTGGGACGCAGCCATAAGGAACAGGCCATTTGACAAATCCAATGGCTCAAATAGAATATTCGCCTGGGGGGTATGTATGTTGACGCATACTGCATACCCCCTATCGAATTTTTTGACGCAATTGCTCACCCTCCCGCAGGTTTAGCAAACGCCAAAGCAGAGTGTCCACTCCTGCAACCTGCGGGAGGGTGGCCTGAGTGGTTATATTTGACGCCTATTATAAAATAAACAGGCTGTTGGCGCGAACAGCCGGCAGCCCGGAGAAAGGGAAGAATATGCCGAGTAAGGCACACATCCAATGGGTGAGCAAGGGCCAATTCATCGGGACCGACAGCAGCAAACACTCTGTAGTTATGTCAACTCAAAACGAAGAGAACGGCGTGGGTATGAAGCCCAGCGACATGTTATTGGTGGCCCTGGGTGGCTGCACCAGCATCGATATCGTGAATATTCTGCACAAGAAACGACAGCGCCTGACCGGGCTGGAAATTGAGATAACCGGCAGTCAAGATCCTGATCCTCCCTGGGCCTTTCGCAACATACACATTATGTACACTCTTCGCGGACGTGGACTATCCGAAAAGGCTGTAGCCGACGCGATTAAGCTGTCGGAGGACAAATACTGTTCGGTAAAAGCTACCCTGGACAAAACAGTGGAAATCTGCACTGAATATCGTATTGTTGAGGAAGACTAGTGCCCCATCAAATCACCTGCACATCCCCCAACGTATCCTTTAGAATGTCGTTCACCCGACTCGCCACGTCAGGCGGAGGCGGTTTCTCCCCACCCAACTCAATCCGCAGGCGGTACTTGAGGCCGCAGCCCACGGCAGCCGCACCCAGGTCACCCACCGCCTCCGCCAGGTCTTGAATCTGGGCGGGGCTGAGGTCGGCTTCAGCACTGAGCACACCAGGACGGGGAGGCGGCGGCGGGGGAGGCGGTGGAGGCGGATACTCAACCGGCAGGTGCAATCTGACGGTGGATGCACCGGCGTAGTCGCACGGCCAGTTGCCAGAATCCAGGCTGCGCTCCACCAGCCTCGCCCGCAGTGCCCCATCGATCGCTTCCCGGACGCAAACCCATGGCAGCGTCTGCCCGGTCCTCTTAGAGAGCGCCGCGGCTATGCTCAGGGCGGTGGTCATCTCACCAGCCCAGGCTTCCGGTAAGTTGGGTGGCAACAGGTCGACTGGTGAGATCGGGGCAGGTGGCGCCTGCAGCTCGGCGTCATCGGCCAACAGGCCGGGCGGTATCTCCTCGCTCATAATGCTGGCCGGGCCGGAGGTCAGCCACAGCTTGCCTGCCAACACAGCCGCCACAATGGTGGTATTGACCACTTCGCGCCCGGCGCGTGGAATGATGACCGGCTCCTGGTAGCCTTCTTTCTGGACCTGGACGGTATGCCCGCCGCCGAAATAAGTGTATAGCTGTTCGACGCTGATCTTCGTATCCTCAAACAGTCCCGGCAACACGCCAGGAACCAACAGCGTCGGGGCGATCTCAGAAAGCTCAGCTGCTTCTGGCAGGACCACTTCAAGCGCCGGGTCTTTCAGAGCCACGTCGTCGGGCCATTGACGCCAAACCGTCCGAAAGGAACGGTCGGGGCGCGGCAGGCGGAGAACGAACGATCCGGCCATACATCCATCCACCAGCGTATCCAGGATGGCCTTACGGTTGAGCATCTTGGGCAGGTGGGGAAACTGGGCGAAGGCGCCTACCAGGTCCTTGAAACGGCGGGCAGTTTCGCCTTCACGCCACAGGTCGTAAGGGCCGCCCGGCAGCATGGCCTCGGCGCTGACGGCGGCTTCCTGGATACGGGACTTGGGGTCGGCTTTGATCAGGTTAAACAGCGGATCGCTGCCCACGGTGATTTTGAAGGCCTGGGCCTCGTTCTTTTCGGAGACGGTCACCACGATACAGTAGGCCTGGCGGATGGCCTCGGGGATAGCTTTGCGCGCGCTCTCCAGCCTGATGACCAACGTTTGTTCACGGATTGGGTCAAGTTCTTGTTTCTTCAGTTGGCCGCGCACTTCTTCCCAGCCCAAGTATTCCAGGATACGGGCCCGGGCTGCTTCCAGTCCATCGCTGGAGGGGACGGCCAGCACGAGCGCATTGCGGTAGACGCGCGGCTTATCGGGCCCGGTCGTCTCGTCCAGAAAGCGGCACGCCTCGGCGCTTGGCTTGCCAGGAGCTGAGGCAGCCTTGGGTCTCAGAACTGCATAGTGAAACTCTCCGTTGTCGTCCACGTCGCTCGGTCGTTCGGGCAGGTTGTGGGGCTTAGCTCCCGCGGCCGAGGCGCCCGCCGTCAGGCTCTTGAGCTTGCCGATCTCGTCGATAAGCCGAGATTCCACGAGCTCAGGCGAGACACGGAAGCGGCAGGCGTCGTGGTGCATCTGGGTCAGGTTGGGTCGCGAGCCCAACCGCCACGACCGGGGCAGTCCTTTGGAACCGTTTCCTAACGGGGATCTTCGTTCGGCCAGGGTCTCGGCCTCCTGGGTGGCACTTTCATCCAGGAACCACGACACATCTGCCCAGCGGCGTAGCCCCTTTTCCAATTCGATCCTATCCGGGCGGCTGTGGCCGAGGAGCAGCAGCAGTTCGCGCGTCAGCGCTTTCTGCCCGATGGGCTGGGAGTGCAAGAAGGTCGCCAGCACTGCCTGCTCTATTTCGCGATGGCGCAGCGCCGGGAATTCCCGCTCGATCTCTGCTGCCTTTTCCAATTCACCCTGAAGAATGGCGGTCCACTCCTGGCGCTTACCTTCGTATTCCTCGACGGCGGCGATGGTCGTCAGCTCGCGGGCGG
>JAHELX010000635.1 GCA_024643945.1 Anaerolineales bacterium | reverse complement strand
ACACCTTCCCGACGGCATAGACTTCGCTCACCTCGCTGCCCATCAGCCAGCGGGCCAGGTCAAAGTCGTGCACTCCCAGGTCCAGGAAAGTGGTGTTGTAGCCAGGGCCATCTTGCTTTTCTGGCCAGAAAGGGTCGCGGCTGACTGCTTTGAACATAAGGGGGCGCCCGATGGTCCCTTCGTCGATCTTTTTCTTGGCTGCCGCGTAGCCAGGGTCAAAACGACGCATAAAACCGACCTGGAGATAGACGCCAGCCTTCTGGACAGCCGCCAGTGCCTGATCAATGGCCTCCAGGGTAAAGCCAATTGGTTTTTCAGTGAAGATATGCAGACCGTGTTGGGCGGCCTGGACGATGTGTTGTGGGTGCTCAGCGCACCCGGTAGCGATGACCACAGCATCCAGATCAGGATCGCTGAATAGTTGGTCATAGTCGCTGTAAAAGCGGGTAGCATGGTAGCGCTGGGCAGTCTCTTGCGCCACGGTTGGACGGCGGCTGGCAACGGCATGGAGACTGGCGTCGGGCAATTTGGCGATGTTGCTGGCATGAACTTGCCCCATTGGCCCCAGTCCCACCACAGCAACGTGTAGGCGATTCATGGCAACTTTGGCTCCTTGATTGGCAAATTGGGACGATCAATCCGGGGATGCACACGTGTGCATAGACACATATAATGTATCACAGTTATCGCCTTTAGTCAAGATCAAAGTACAAAGTGGATGTGTCCCAAATTCCTGGCAGACCCTAAGGGTTTCAGAAACCCTTAGGGTCTTAAAATAGGGGCGCAGCCCTGGTCCGCTGCGCCCCTATAGAGCCTCATACCTCCGTGATGCTCGCTGCAGGGCTATGGAGCCGACATAGTAGGAGGAAGCTCTGTAACAATCACACTCTTGTTAGCTTCCAATTCTCCGGGAGACACGACGTCTTCCGTGAGGAAGAGATCAGCGTTACCGTGGCAATTGTTGCACTCGGTATTCTGGGGCGTGACTCGTTGGATATTGTGGGGCGTGGTGTACTTCCACGTCGGCACATTGTCAAAGTTCGGCAGAAGATTCTCGCCGTAGTAGCTGAAGATGTCCGGCGTCACCGGCACGTGGCGTAGCAGCACGTAGTCCCAGGGGCGCTCCGCACTCTTACTTGGGTTTAGCCCAATCTTGAAATCCAGTTCCGACGGTTCCAACTGGCGATAGGGCAGCCCATCTTCATCCTTTCCCACATGACAGCCATAGCACTGCTTGTAAGCCCCCGCCGAGTGACATACCTGGCACGCGACTTTGTCCTGGTGGAGTGTATGCTGCATCACCCCATCTTTGCCATTAGCCACGTCTGGGTGGCAATCCAGGCACGAGGGCATGGGCTTCCCGTCGTAGCGATGTGCATACTCGGTCCCATCGCCGTGAAAATCGGCTACAGTATGGCAGGCAACGCAGGGCATGCCACCTTTCATCCAGTGAACGTCACCTTTGACACCCTCGTTCTTGCCTTGATACTCGGGACCCACACGCCCACCGTGGCAAGCCAGACAGGTGTCCGTAATCGACGCCACCTTCTTGAAAGTGTGGCCGGCGATGAGGCCTCCTCCGGTGTAGGTGGGCCGACTGACGTGGCACTGACCACAAGTGGTGTGGCAACTGGTGCAGTGATTGTTGTAGGCTTCAGCCATTTGGGGGTTGCTGAAGTCGGCCCCCCGGGCTTCCATAACCGTCTCATAGCCTTGCAGACCGAAGTGCAGGCTGGTGGACGAGGTTTTGACCACGTCGGGGTGGCAGGTGCCGCAGACCTTCTCCGGCGAAGCGCTGGGGTCGAGTACCAGCCCGACGTGAGCCTCTTCTTTGTTGTCTACGCCGCCGACACCCGCGTGGCAGGCAATGCAGTTAGGCTCATTGTGGGGCGACGAGGCGAACTCTTCATCGCTGATGAACACCTTTTCCCATGCCTCCAACGGAGGCAATTCGCCTGCTCAACCCTCACCCGACGTGGCTTCGGATTTGACCTCTTTGTCCTCTGCCAGCGCTTGCAACGTCGCCTCATCCGTGTGACAGGTGACACAGTTCTCAGCACTGACAGACGAAGCGTCTACAGTAGGAGCCGGCGTATCTGTTGGGGGGAGAGGCGTTGGGCTGGGTGGCACCGGTGTGTCAGTGGGTGGGACAGGTGTTGGACTGGGCGGCACCGGTGTATCGGTCGGTGGGACAGGTGTTGGACTGGGCGGCACCGGTGTGTCTGTCGGCGCTGCCACGACTGCCACTTCTGTCGGCTTCGGGACGGGAGTCGGACCACTACACACTGTCAACCCTACTGTCACAATCCCTAAAACGACTAGCCAGATAGACCCCCTAATTGCCATCCTCACATTCATAACAGAACCTCTTAGCATAAGATGATATAAGGCAAAGGCAAGGGAGGCAGGTTTGTGATGCCCGCCTCCCAAGCGCAGCGCCTTAGCTGGCCAGCCGGCGGCGTAGAGCCAGTCCGGCCACGAGCGAGCTCAAGCCAGCGATTAGCCACGTCAACCACGAGGAGAAGGGTAATGCGCCTGTGGCTGGTAAGTCTGCTGGGGCAGCCGCCGCCTGCTCGATTCGGTAGTCACGCTGTACATCGGGACCGAAGCGAGCCGTAGCAAGCACCGCATCGTCTTCTGTCCATCCCATCATACCGTACTTCAGGTTGGAGACATCGTAGCCCAGCACACCCAGGATGGTTGCTGCCACCTGACCGGTGTGGCCGGTGTAGCAATAAGCAACAATGCGCTTGTCTGACGGCAATTTGGCCAGATTCTCCGTCTTGGCAACCTCCTTCCAGGGGATGTTCACAGCGCCGGGGACATGTCCCAGGGCGTAGTGATCAGGCGAGCGCACACTGAGGATGAAAGGATCATTCGCCGCATCACCATCGCTCAGGTTCTCCCACAAAGCATCGGCACTCATGATCGGAGCCTCGGCCGTCGTGAGCCAGTGCTCGGCCGCAGCACGCACAATCTCGAAGTCATCCTCGCCCCCGGTGTTCAGTGCGGGGAATGGATAGGTCTCCGTAGCCTGGTGTGCTTCCGTCTCGACGCGATAGTCTCGTTGATCGGTCGTCGGCCCGAAACGAGCCAGGGCAAGCACTTCGTCATCTTCCGTCCAACCCATGATGCCGAATTTTAGGTTAACAGCATCATAACCCAGCAGGTTAAGAACTGTAGCTGCAATCTGCCCCGTATGACCGGTATAGCAATAGACCACGATTTGTCGGTCAGTGGGTAACTTGGCCAGATTATCTGGTTGGGTGATTTCCTTCCAGGGGATGTTTATCGCACCAGGAACGTGCCCCTTGGCGTAATCCGCAGGCGAACGCACGCTGAGGATGAAGGGGTCATTCGCCGGATCACCATCGCTCAGGTTCTCCCACAGGGCATCGGCGCTGATGGTCGGCGGCTTTCCCGAACTCAGGTACGTTTCGGCAGCAGCCTGTATCACCGCAAAGTCACCGGTGGGCTCTTGAGCTGCGACTGTAGTTGCCAGGCCGAAAAGGAGCAACAGGCTCAATATAACGATGAGCAGACTTTTCATTTTCATTTTTTCTTACATCCTCCTCAGTTATCGTGTCGAATTTTGAATTCCAGTGGCAATCTTTCAGGCTAAGGCTATCCTACAAAGTGGCGTCACCTCCTTATACTTGTCGAGACTTCTCGGAAAGTAGTCGTGGTGGCTGAAGGTAAACGGAATACGCAATACGCAATACGAACGTGTTGCGTGGTCCGTGTTCCGTCAGGCCAGGCACTTAGATTATAAAGGACTTTCCGAGAAAGCTCTTGTCCAATATGCTGAAGACCGGTCCGCACCGGGTGATGTGATCTGGAGTCAGTTATCTTCCGCTCCGGCAGCGATCCAATCAATGAGCTTCTGCAGGTCATCCCCGCTCAGCCGCGCCGGATGCTCCCCCCTCATCTGCACCACGATCAGGCTCTCATCCGGCGAGCCGGGC
>JAHELX010000076.1 GCA_024643945.1 Anaerolineales bacterium | reverse complement strand
GTGGAAGATGGCAGCCTGGGCCAGATAGGTGGCTACCGGCAAGGAGATAGCCGCCAACAGGCCGAGGCCACGGCTGCGATAGTGAATCGCGCCCCAGCCAAAGATGAACCCGCCCAGCCACCAATTGAGGGTCATGGCGTAATGCAGGCTATCGTAGCTGTCACGCCCAATATAGCGCCAGCCGAGAGTCAGGGGCATCAGCACGCCCGCGGTCAGCAGGGAGAGGTTGCGGAAAGGTTCGGCCAAAACGCGCAGCCTCCCCGCTTGTGCCCCTGCTTTTGTGGAGTGACCGAGGGTCCTGGCCAGAACAATCAGGCATACCGCCAGCCCGGACAATCCCGTGGTGCGCCAATCCAGGGAGAGGCCAGTGGTTTTGTGACCCATCTCGATGAGGGCCAGGATTGTACTGCCAGCGGCTGCGCCGACCAAATAGCCGAAAAATTGGCTCTGGATGATCAGGATGGCAGCAATGTAGGCAGTCAGGCAGGCCAGGGAGGTTATCAGCCAGAAAAGGGGCCAATACTCGGAGGGGATATTGAAGTTGACATAAATAGTGTAAAAATCTATGGGTATCAGCAGGGCTGCAACGGCACTCAAGGCAATGCCAGAGCGAGTGAGGTGCGTTCGGGCCCGTACGTACCAGCCCAGGATGAAGAAGAGGGCAGTAAAGCCGGTAGGGATGGCTACCCGCATCAGGGCCGAGAAATCTTTCCAGCCCCAGACGACAAAAGAGACGGCTGCCGAGAACAGCAGAAATATACCCAGTAAGAGCAGCGCCTGCAAGGTGCGCTCGGAGAGGAGCGTGCGCCACAGGCGGTCACGCCAGGGGAGCGGGGGTGGAGAAGGAGAAGCGGGTAAATCACCAACTATTACCTCTGGCCCTTCAGCATGCTCCTGGGCCTCCGGGGGGGGCGGTTCGGGAGCAGGCATCGGGCGGAGGCCCAGCTTGATTTCAAGTCTCTCCTCCTCACTGAGGAGCGGGGCAAGAACTTGCTCCTGGGCTTCCGGCGTGGCAAAGCCCTGGTTCTGGCTCAAATAGTCGATGGCTTCCAGGAGAAACTGAACCAAGTCCAGGCGTTCGGCATCGGTCTGGGGATAGGTAGGGCGAGCGTGATCCTCTAAGCGCTCACTCAACTCGTCTACCTGAAGACTCGCCTGATCTACAATTGTCTGCGTGGCAGCAGGGTCAACAAGGCCGGCTTCCAGCCATCCGGCCATTTTCTGGAGGAGCGTTTCCCGTTGGATGAGCTCCGGCCAGGCTTTGCCAGCCTCTTCTTGGGTAAAAAGAGGCAAGCGCAAGCCGAGGGCTATTTCCAATTCACGTTGGCGGGCGATGTATTCTTGCTGGAGTGCTTGCCGGGCTTCGGCGTCAAGTGACTGCCAGGTGTCAATTTCATCCAGAACCCAATCAACGTGCGCCAGCTCTTCGATCAGGGCCGGGTCGCCCGTGAATTGGCAATGCAAGCAAGGCTCGGCGAGGTGATAGGTTGGCTGGCCGCAACGTGGGCAATGCATGCTTCCTCTTGTAGAAACTCTTGATTCGGAATTATGGCTAAGTTGCCCGCTTCTATGCTTAAAGATTGTTAGTAGTGTTAACGCTCACCTGATATGGGCATAGCCCTCGCTAGCCCCTGGGAGTATTTTACTCTGCTCAGTATATCACACCTCCCCCCACGCTTACAATACCCCTTTTCGCCTATCCGTATATTCCCAGTGGGTCACGCTTCCCTCATTCTGTCTCTTTGTCCTGTCCTGACTATCCCTGCCGACGACCTGGACTTCGTCCGCTTGAATGATCGTCACCGGATGCTGGCCAAAACCTGCCAGAACAGCTTCTAGCATCGGTAGGAAGGTGACAACCCGCCTTGCCCGAATCACCCAATCCCACATCGGCTCAAACTTTTTCCACCCTCCGGCATAGGCGATATGCCGCAGCCGCCCGGCCCAACTCTCCTTTGTCCAGCCCCCTTTCAAAATAGAACCCCACCGGTAAAAATCTCGATATGCCCGCCAGCCCGCCCCGGCTGCGCCGCGCGGGCCGGGGTAGCCCTGCTCCAACGTCTCCGCCGTCATCTTTGCTGGGCGATAGACAACGTGACGTGTATCGTATAAACCCCAGTTGGTAGTGGTAATGCGTTTCTGTGCTGCCAATCGTTGGTTCAGGGCTGTGCCCGGATAAGGTGTGAGAATGTGAAACGTGGCCGTTTCGATTCCTTGCTCAATCGCCCACTCAACAGTGTGATCAAACACCGTCTCATCGTCGTCGTCCATGCCAAAGACGAAGCTGGCGTTGATCATCACTCCCAACTCGTGCAGGCGACGGATGGCAGCGTCATAGTCCTTATTGAGATTCTGATATTTGTGCTGTGCCCGTAGGTTGGCGGGGTTGAGGGTTTCGAAACCGACAAATAAACTGCGCAGGCCACTCTCCACTGCTTTCTCTAGCAAGCCCGGTTTTAACACGGATGGTACGGTGGCTGCCCCCTGCCACAGCCGATCCATCCCTTTCATACCCTCGAACAGTGCCGCTGCAAAGCGGGGGTGTCCAAAAAGATGGTCGTCCAGGAAGTACAGATGACGACCCGGCAGCCGCTTAATCTCGGCCAGCGCGTCATCCACGGTTTGAGTGTAGAAAGATTTGCCCCCTTCGAAGAAGGCCTCTTTATAGCAAAAATCGCATGCATAGGGACAGCCTCGCGATACTACGATGGAGTTGGGCACCAGATAGAGATGGCGCTTGATCAGATCGCGGCGAATTTTGGGCACACCTACCAGTGTGCGGAGCCGGGAACGGTACACGATGCCGGGTCGTCCCTCGCGAAAATCGGCCAGAAAGGCAGGCCACGTATCCTCGCCCGGGCCGAGAAAGATGGTATCGCCGTGGCGGGCAGCTTCTTCCGGCAGCGAGGTGACGTGCAGCCCACCTAGCGCCACGTGCGCTCCCATTTGCCGATAATGGTCAGCCAGTTGATATGCCCGGTAGGCTGACGTGATATACACCTGAATCACCACCAGGTCTGGTTCGTCGGTCAAGTCCAGCGGCTCAACGTGCTCGTCTTGAACGGTCACCTCGTCGTCGTCCCGCAAATACCCCGCCAGCGTGGCCAATCCCAAGGGCGGGAACAGTGAATACTTGATCGGCCGCCAGTGAGGACTCAGGGCCTCGGTGAGAGCAGGTAGAATCAACTTTACCTTCACTGATACGCTCCTTTCATGGTGACCACCGACCGCCGAGCGCAGGGGATCAGGAACAGCACGTCCCAGTCCGGTAGGGGCAGAGATAGCTTATCAAATTCTCCAGCCGATATCCACCTCCTGGATACGCTCGTTGACGCACCCAAGTGCTTGACATACTATCAAGACGCGACGTGCGCAAGCCGCTGGTCGAAGTGGAATCTTTTCGGCTCATAGTACGTCCTGCCAGCGAATACCCCATTATGGTGAATCTTGGGCGTAGGGCACAAGCCACAGTTGCCTTTGAACCGGATGGCGGGGTATAATAAGACGCCATGAAAACACTGATCGAAATCAAAGAGATCCTGCAGGCCGAAAGATCTTACTTAGCCGAGAAATACGGTGTGACTGTAGTTGGCGTGTTTGGCTCCTACGTACGGGGCGAACAAGAGCCTGACAGCGACATTGATATTCTGATTGAACTGGAAAGACCACCTCGGATCAGCTTGCTAGGCTTGGTGGAGTTGGAATACCATCTAAGCGAACTGCTTGGGACAAAAGTTGATGTTGCCATCAAGAAGAATTTGAGAAAGCGTATCGGCCAACGCATTCTGGACGAGGTCGTCCCTATATGAGCAATGAGTTCTTGGACTACGTTGAAGATATTGTAGACGCTATGGAAAAGGCCGAGATTCTACTCAGGGGCGTGACCTATGACCAGTTTGAATCCGATTTTCGAATCAACTTCGCCGTGGTCAGGGCCTTGGAAATTGTTGGCGAAGCCACCAAATGCTTGCCGATGACGTTACGTGATCAATATCCAAACATCCCTTGGAAACAGATGGCCGGTATGCGGGACAGAATCATTCACGGTTATGATACCGTCGATTTGGAAATCGTATGGGATGTCGTCAAGCAAGACATCCCAAAGATCAAGCCGCAAATACAACAGGTTCTAAGGGACTACGAGGCATGAGGGTTTTGACACTTACATAGGGATTCGAAAAGCCACCCTGGCGAGTTGGGTGGCTTTATGTTGCACAGGCATGGACGATCGGTGGACGTTACAAGACACGCGCATCCTGACGGTGTGTCGGAGGCAAACCGTGGTCAAAATCATTGCGATTAAGCTAAACCCGTAAATGGCGATGATATTACCTGTGCGAAGGGGCAGGAGCACGTGAAGTCATCAAAGCGTGGAGGGCGCTCAACAGCCTCGCCACGGTAGCATGCCGCCACAATTGAATCGCGGTGGACGCGGGCGCTGGCTGTCAGCATAGTTCACTCTACTTGCTCGCGCATTAGAGGCGCTTTGGGACCCGTGGTTTGGGGTCTCGCTTTTCGTCCCGGCCAGGTCGCCATCAGGCTGGGCAGTGCCATCAAGGCCAACGCCACCAGAAACAACGGCCATTTGAAGGGCTCGGGCCGGAGCGTGTCCCAATCAGTCCGGCCAGCCAGCAGCGCGTGCAGCGCGTCGGACATGAAGACGTACAGCGCCAGCAGCCCGCCCACCAAGGCGACACCCACCCGGGTGGCTGTGATCCCCAACCGCTCCCCGCGTGCCAGTCGTGCCATGGCCAGGACTGCCGTGACGCATATTAGCGCGGCGATTAGCATCGGCGACAGTACCGGCCCCCACCAGCGCAGGGGGACCAGGAACAGTACGTCCCAGTCCAGCAAGCTTGCTGGCCAGCCAGTTAGTACCTTGAGCCAGATGTAATACCAGATATCCCACAGCCCGAAGGCCAACAAGCCGTAGGCCCACCGCTCGATCCTCCGGCGACCGGCCAGCCAGCCGATACTGACCAGCATCACCAGGGTCCCTACTTCCCTCCAGGTCTCCATGGTGAAATAAGATCCCAGCGCGACGTGGTCGTTCGTAATCTGTAGCAACCCACGCAAATAGACCACGACCACCGCCTCCAGGAAGGCCATGGCGATAGCGTAGGCTGATACCCAAAGAAAACGCCTGCCTGTGTCGTTCATGTCGACACCCTTCCCCATCAAGATTCGCAGCTTGTAGCTGGCCATGTGTGTGCGATTTCACGCATCGCCATGCGCTGCGCGCGAGGCGGATGCATATACCAGTAGGTCATCGGTCGCACCCACATAGCCGGAAGGCCCAGGTCAAAACCCTTCCACACGGGCTCAATGCGTTTGTATGCCAGGTTGAGCGCGAGCCGTCGTAAGGCGCCGGGGCCGGGGCGCAAAGCACGCGTCAGGATTGAGTCCAGACGATAAAACTCCCGATAGGCATAGAAATACCCCGTTTCCAGCTCCTCTGCCGTCATCCCGGCCGGCTCGAAGACGACATAGGTGGTGTCGTAGTGCGCCCAGTTGTGGTCAAAGATGCGCCCCTCGGCCTGCAACCGGCGGTACAGGCCGGTGTTGGGATAGGGCGTCAGAATTGTGAACGTGGCTGTCTCCAGATGGTTTTTAATGCCAAATCGAACCGTTGCGTCGAACACGTCCGGGGTATCATGGTCAAAGCCAAACACAAAGCTTCCATTGACCATGATACCGTGATCGTGGAGTCGCTGGATGTTGCGTGCATAGAGCTCGACGCGGTTTTGGCGCTTACCCACCTCTAGTAAACTCGCTGTCGAGATTGACTCAAAGCCGATAAAAAGGGTTCGGCAGCCGGCTGCAGCCGCCAGCGCTACCATCTCCAGGTCATCCGCAAAGCGGATGGTCGTCATGGCCATCCAATATTTCTGACGCGGGATCAGCGCTTCCAGGAGACGTCGTGCATATCGTTTATCGCCCAATAGATCGTTGTCCAGAAAGGCGATAACCGGACCGGGGCGGCCGTCAATTTCAGTCAGAACCTGTTCCAGTGGCTGGCGCCGGTAGACCGAGTCAGCGCGGCTACTCTCGTAGCAAAACTCGCAGCGAAAATGGCAACCCCGCGAGGTCGAAAGGACGTTGCGCAGCACGTAATCACTCTCGGGGAAAACGTCCCACCGCACTGGCGGCGTCTCGGAAAGCGGCGACGGTTGGCCCACGTACACAGGCGCCAATTGTCCCACCTCCAGGTCCGATAACAGTTGAGCCCAGACTGATTCGGCCTCACCCACCACTACCGCGTCAGCGTGTTGGGCCGCCTCTTCCGGCAGCACTGCCACGTGGGGGCCGCCTAGCACGACGGGGATCCCCCGGGCGCGAAAGGTGTCGGCCAGCCGGTAGGCGTTATTCGACGAGGTTGTCCAGACGCTGATGCCGACCAGGTCGGCCTTGAGATGGGTGTCAATGGGACGGTGAAACTGGTCCAGCAACACCACTTCGTGCTGGGGCGGGGTGAGCGCCGCCAGCAACTGCAAGCCATGCGGGGGCAGCATGTAGTTTTTGACCTTGGTCCCGCGTCGGGGGCCAGCTCGTGGGAAAATCAACACAATCTTCATCGCTCGTACCTCCCAGTAGCGTCGTTACTGGTTCCTTTCTCCGCCCGCAGGTCCGTTGTGCGCACAGGGACTTGCGGTGGGCAAGTATAGCTTATCAAATCCTCCAGCCGGTGTCTACCTCTTGGATGCATTATTCAATGCACCCAGGTGCTTGACATACTGTAGTCCCCCCTTCGAGGGGGGACGCGCAACTCCTCCCCCTCGAAGGGGGAGGCTGGGAGGGGGTGAAGCCTACACGACCACTTACCTCACTGATGTGTAACGATAAGCCATACGGCGCGAGGATCTGGCTGGGCTGGTAGAGGCCAATGTGCGACTTACCCTGTTTTGGCCGGAGTCCACATTCTAATTAAGTTCTAATCAATTTCCTGTTAACCTCTGGTCTTCCCATGATATACTGCTAGAGACAGGCTGTAAGGAGCAGGGCGACTGTGATCTTTAGAAATGATGGACGCCCTGGCAAGCTGCTTTGCGCTGGACAGTGCCCCCCCGCCCTGAAACATTGGGAACTACCCGGTTATCAGGCATCCGCCTAAGGATAGCCTTTTGATAAGAGAGAGGAGGTGACATAAATGGGAAGCAGGAAGACTGTCGGCATTGTCTTGCTCGTGGTCGGGATCGTCGTGTTGCTGCTAGCGCTGTTAGCCGACCCCATCGGGCTTGGAGGTTCATCGCCCGTTTTTGGGCCTTATCAGATAGCCGGCACCATCGCGGGAGCAATTGTGGCTGTCGGAGGGTTCGCGCTGGCGTTCAGAGCATAGTTATCAGGGCAAGGGGCCTCGTGGCGCTGTGGTGGTGGGCGCGGCGGTGAGGGGTCGGCGCTGGCGACGAAAGATCGGCAGGGCCGGCCTCTTTTTTTGTCGATACATACGAACCGCTTGGGGCAAGACCTACCCCCCGGCCCCTCCCCGTTCATGGGTAGGTTTTTGGGGGTCGAGACGACAGCAGACTGGACAGCGTCTGAACCTAATCCCCAAGTCGGGTCGCTTGCGCGAGACAGGGCTCTCCCCCCTCCCAACCTCCCCCCGCTGGGGGGAGGAGCCAAGCTTCCCCCCCAGCGGGGGGGACTGAGGGGGGGAGAGGTTCGCCAGTCCCAAAAACCTACCCATGAAAGGGGACTGAGGGGGGGAGAGGTTCGCCAGTCCCAAAAACCTACCCATGAAAGGGGCCCCTCCCTCCCTTAGCAGGGACAGGCGGCGCGGAGAGGGGAGCAATTCTTCCCTTCCTCCCTTGGCAGGGAGGGGTTTGCCCCAAAACTGAAATAACCCCCAGCGCACCTGAGTGCTTGACAGGAACCTTTATCTCTGATACGCTTACCCATCATACCCGGTTGGGTTCCTTGTCACATACTCTGAGCGAGCGGTGTTATATTAGTGAGTGCGCGAAACAGGCCTCTCGGGCCAAGGTTACCGGTGACTGTGACGACTGATAACGCACAACGCGAGCAGGGGCGTGCCGAGCAAGATGCCGCTGTCGCCTTTGAAGCTATCTTCCACGAGCACTGGACCAGGGTATATGCTGTGCTGTTCCGACTGGTCGGTGACCGGGCCGAGGCCGAGGATCTGGCCTTGGAGGTGTTCTGGCGCCTGTATCGTCGTCCGCCTGCGCACGAGCATGGGAGCAATCTGTCCGGCTGGCTGTATCGCGTGGCAACCAATCTGGGTTTCAATGCCCTGCGCGCCTTCAAGCGGCGCCAGCGCCACGAACAAGAGGCCGGACGACTGGTGCTCGAAGCCGCAGCGCCCCACGATCCGGACATCGCGGCCGAACGGGCCGAGGAGCGGCAACAGGTACGGCGTGTCCTGGCCCAGATGAAGCCCCGGTCAGCCCAATTGCTGATCTTGCGCCACTCAGGTCTATCGTATGCCGAGCTTGCCGCGGCGCTCGGCGTATCTCCCGGCTCTATCGGCACCATGCTGGCCCGGGCCGAGCGGGAGTTCGAGGCGCAGTATCGGGCGCTGGAAGGAAGGTAAAGATGCATCATATCAACCAGGGGCAACTTCGAGCCTACCACGATCACGAATTGAGCGACCTGGATCGGGAGCGGGTGGAAGCACATCTGGCCGCCTGCGCTGAATGCCAGAAGCAAGCCGATGCCCTGGCTGCGCGTGCTGAGTCGGCCAATCAGCGCCTGGCGGTCCTGGCCCCGTCTCCCCCCGAAGCCCCCGTACCCGTCGGGGTGGCGCGCGCCCGGTTAGGCGCGCGAATCTCAGAATCAGACAAGGAGAAAATGACCATGTGGAATAAGATTTTTGCGCGCCGGTATCAGCCGGTCTGGGCAACGTTGGGAGCGATCGTGCTACTGGCAGCCCTGCTGATCGCTTTCCCACCGATGCGTGCCCTCGCTATCGATTTCCTGGGGCTGTTCCGTGTGCAACGTATCGCCGTCGTGCCCATCAACCCCGCCAACCTGCCCAAGGATATCGAGGGATCTTCAACGCCTATCGAACAATTTCTGTCCGACGAAGTTCAGGTTGAAAAACTGGGGGAGCCGCAACAAGTGACCAGTGCCGAGGAAGCCAGTGCCCTGGCGGGCATCCCGGTGCGGTTACCGACTGCTCTCGAGGGCAAGCCGCGCCTGTCATTCCAGCCCGGGTCACGGCTGACCTCCGACGTTAATCTGCCGCGCGTGCGGGCGCTCCTGGAGGGAATCGGCCGCTCAGACATCTCCCTGCCCGATGAACTGGATGGCGCCACGGTGACGGCAGAACTGCCGCCCTCCATAACGGCCGCCTACGGCGAGTGCGATTTCGGTGAAGAAGCGGCGCAGGAGGCCCCACCCGATCCGGACCGTCACTTGCGGAATTGCACAGTGCTGGTGCAGTTGACCAGCCCGTCCGTCTCGGCTCCGCCCGGCCTGGACATCGCCCAGCTCGGCGAGGCCTACCTGCAGGTCTTGGGCTTGACACCCGAAGAGGCGCACCGCTTCAGCCAGACCGTGGACTGGTCTACCACCCTGGTCGTTCCCATCCCCCAATACGGCAGAACCTCCTACCATGACGTCCAGGTCGACGGCGTGACCGGGGTGCTGATCCAACAAGTCTTCGAAGAGCGTAACGCCCAGTATATGCTGATGTGGATCAAGGGTGACATCCTCTACGCCCTTGCCGGGCCAGGGGACGGCGAATCCGCAGTCGAGATTGCAAATTCGCTCAAGTAGGATATTGGAAGGTTGGAAGGCTGGAAGGCTGGAAGGTTGGAAGATTGGAAGGTTGGAAGATTGGAAGGTTGGTAGGCTGGGCACGTTGCCTCGGATGGTAAATAGGAGGCATGGGAGCTTTGCCTTCGAGATCCTCCAACCATCCAGCCTTCCAATCTTCCAATCTTCCAACCTTCCAATCTTCCAATCTTCCAGCCTTCCAACCTACCATGTGAGTGTATGTTTATGATCAACAATCCCCCTGCTATCGAAACCCAGGGCCTGCGCAAAGTTTTTGGCGACAAAGTGGCCGTGGCCGAACTCTCGCTTACAGTCCAGCCTGGCGAGGTGTTTGGCTTCCTGGGGCCGAATGGGGCGGGTAAAACAACTTCCGTCAAGATGCTGCTCGGGCTGATCACGCCCACGGCAGGACAAGGTCGCCTGCTCGGCATGCCGCTAACCGATCATCGGATTCGGGGGCGGGTCGGCTTTCTGCCCGAGCATTTTCGCTTCCACGATTGGCTGACGGCGACCGAGTTCCTGATCCTGCACGCCAACCTCTACCGCATGCCCCGCGATCTCACCCGTCGCCGCGTCCCAGAACTGCTGGATTTGGTAGGCTTGACTCCCCACGCCACCAAAAAACTACGCGAATTCTCCAAGGGTATGCTGCAACGCATTGGCCTGGCTCAGGCCTTGCTGAACGATCCCGACCTGGTGATCCTGGATGAGCCGACCTCTGGCCTCGATCCGGTGGGCCGTCGCCTGGTGCGAGACATCATTCGCAATCTGCGCCAGCGAGGCAAGACGGTGTTCCTCAACTCGCATCTGCTGAGCGAGGTGGAGATTACCTGCGACCGGGTGGCATTCATTAAGCATGGCCAGGTCGTGCGCATCAGCGAGCTCCAGACGTTGGTGGATGGCGAGTTGACAGTCCAGGTGCGGGCGCGTAATCTACGGCCGGAGGTCGTGGCCGGGCTGGCGGCCTGGGACCCCAATGTGCGCGCCGACGGCGAGTACCTGTCGCTCACCCTCTCCGCTGAGGCCGACCTGCCCGCCGTCAACCGTTATCTGGTAGAGCAGGGCGTGGACGTATACGCGCTGCAGCCCAATAAAATCTCCCTCGAAGACCTGTTCATTCAAATTGTCGGCACGGATGGAGGCCTGTGATGGCGACTTGGGTGATCGCCCGCCTCACTTTCCTCGAAGCCGCCCGGCGCAAGATTCTGTTGGCAGCCCTGGTGCTAGGCCTGGTCTTCCTGGTGGTCTACGGACTGGGCTTTTACTACATTCAGCAGGAGTTTGAACGCAATCCGAATGTGCCCTCCATACTGGCGCGCAAAGAGATACTCAATTTCCTCATGTTAGCCGGATTGTACGTGGTCAATTTCCTGACGGTGATGATGGCCGTGCTCACCTCGGTGGATACCCTCTCGGGCGAAGTTGCCTCGGGGACGATTCACACGCTGGTGACCAAACCGGTGCGGCGCTGGGAGGTGGTCCTGGGCAAATGGTTGGGCTTTGTGGGCATGCTGACGCTGTACTTGCTGTTGATGGCCGGAGGGGTGATGGCCCTGGTGTATGCCGTCTCCGGCTATACCGCTCCCAATGCCCTGCGTGGCCTGGGGCTGCTGTGGCTTAATGCGATGCTGCTGCTCAACATATCGCTGCTGGGCGGCACCACTCTCTCGACCCTGGCCAACGGCGTGCTGGTCTTCGGGCTGTATGGCGTGGCTTTCGTCGGCGGCTGGATCGAGCAGATCGGTGCCTTCCCCTTCATCCAGAACCAGACGGCGGTCAACATCGGTGTCATCTCTAGCCTGATCATCCCCAGCGAGGCGCTCTGGAAAAGGGCTGTGTTTGAGATGCAATCCCCCCTGGCGGGCATTATCGGCACCACGCCTTTCACGGCTTCCTCCGTCCCGAGCCCGCTGATGATCGAGTATGCCGCCGTCTACGCGGCCGTGATCCTGGCCCTGGCGGTGAGACAATTCAAGAAGCGGGATTTGTGAGGCGGAAACGTCGTAGGCGGGACGAAGGACGAAGGACGAACGACCAAGGCAAATTTTCGTCATTCGTCATTCGTCATTCGTCGTTGGTCAAACGGATAAACTAATCCCTAGCAAGATGTGAATTATACCCAGGTAGCCTATGCTGAACCTGCTATTGGTAGAAGACAATGAAAACCTGCGTCTCGCCTTGAAATCGGGGCTGGAGGAGACGGGGGAAGTGCGCGTGGTATACGCTTGTGCCAGTGGGGAGGAGGCCCTGGTGCACTGCCTGGAGGCTTCAGCCGGGACCTCGGAAGCCGCTGAAAACCTGCGCGGTTTGATCGACGTGATCCTGATGGACGTACAACTGGCGGGCGAGATGAACGGGATCGAGGCGGCGGAGGCCATCCGGCGCGAGTTCCCGCGCCTGCCGGTCGTCTTTTACTCCATCCAGGACGACGACGCCTATTACCGCGATTTCCGCCGTTCCGGCATCCTGAGCCATTATGCCTACGTGCGCAAATCGAACTACTTGTTGCCGGGGATGATCCTACCTTTGCTCAGAGACGCCGTCGCGGGACGCAGCTTCATCGACCCGGAGATCGAATCGCGCGTGCAGGAGGTGCGCCACAAGGACGAGCAATCGCCGCTGGCGTTGCTGGAACCCAACGAGCAGGCCGTCGCTCGCATGCTGGCCGGGGGGATGACCAACGAACAAATCGCCGCCCAGTTGGGCTTTCGCGACAAGCGTACCATCAGCCGCACCAACGGCCAGATCTACGCCGCGTGGGGCCTGAACGAGACGGCCACCGACGAAAAAGTGGCCCGTACCCGCGCGGCCATCATCGTGCGCCAGGAGCGACTCATCCGGTGGGACGACACTGGGACTGCCTACCTCATCAACGAACGCGGCGAGTGGCTCCCCTGGGAAGCGTAACCCTCTCCCTGTCTACCGTCTACCGTCTACCCCGGCCCGCTCGGCGCAGCCGGGGCGGGCTGTCTACCGCAAAATGACTGGCAATTTCTTCCTCGATTGGGCCATCATGGCCGTCTCGTTGTTTAACACCATCCTCTTGCTCTGGTTGGGCTTGACCGTGCTGCTGAACGCCGAGCGCCGTACCTGGGGCATGTGGCTGGCCGGCGGCGGGCTGCTGATGAGTGGCGCCTTCTTTATCAGCCACTCCGCCATCCTGGGCCACGGTCTGAGCTACGTGAGCCAGGGCATGGACTTCTGGTGGCACCTGGGCTGGGGGCCGGTCATTGCCTCCCCCTTCTCCTGGTACGCGATCATGCTGTGGTATGCCGGCTTCTGGGAAGACCGGCAAACCCCGCTACACTCCCGGCACCGTCCCTGGCTGTTGCTTACCACGCTGCTGGCGATCGCGCTCGTCGGGTTGCTCATCTTTGCCAACCCGCTTCCCTCCTACTGGCAGGTGGCGCAACTGGATCTGTCGGCCACCCCCTCGCTCGGCGGCATTCCGTTGCTGATCCTGGCCTACCCCCTCTATATTGTGCTTTGCATCAGCCTCTCATTAGATGTGCTGCGCCGGCCGGGGCCGTCGGCGCGCGTGATGGGCGATCTGGCCCGCCGCCGTGCCCGTCCCTGGCTGGTGGCGACCGCGATCGTGCTGCTGCTGGTCAGTTTGCTGGTGGCCTGGGTGATGCTCTGGATCGTGATGAACGCCCGTCAACGTGCGCTCTACGGCCTGTATAGCGACATGTCGATCACCGTTGCCTGGTTTGACTTGATTATTGCTTCCCTCATCGCCCTCGCCATCATCCTGCTGGGACGAGCCATCGTCTCCTACGAGGTCTTTACCGGCAAAACACTGCCCCGGCGCGGTTTCTTTCGCCACTGGCGCAGTGCCGTCATCCTGGCCGCCGGGTATGGGACGGTGGTGGGCTGGAGCCTGTCATCCCAGTTACGTCCCATCTACAGCCTGCTGGTGGCCACCATCCTGATGACCCTCTTTTACGCGCTTTTCAGTTGGCGCTCTTATGCGGAGCGGGAACGCACCATGGCCCATCTGCGCCCCTTTGTCGCCAGCCAGCGGCTTTACGAGCACCTGCTAACCGCCTCTCCCTCTGCGCCGCCTGTGGTGGACGCGGCCGCACCCTTCTGCACCTTATGCGACGATGTGCTGGGAGCACAGGTGGCCTACCTGGCTGCCCTGGGTCCCCTGGCGCCGCTGGTCGGCCCGGCCCTGGTCTATCCCCAAGGAGCCCCAAGTCCACCCCTGGCGTTGACCGAGATCGCCGAGCTATCTCATTCCCCGCAGACGATGTGCCTGCCCCTGGACCCGGCTCGCTACGCTGGCGCCCGGTGGGCGGTGCCCTTGTGGAGTGAGCGGGGACTGATCGGCGTCTTGTTACTGGGCGAAAAGCAGGATGGAGGCCTCTATACCCAGGAGGAGATCGAAATCGCCCGCGCCAGCGGGGAACGGCTGATTGATACCCAGGCCAGCGCCGAGATGGCGCGGCGGCTGATGGCTTTGCAGCGCCAGCGGCTGGCCGAAAGCCAGGTGCTCGATCGACGCGCCCGCCGCGTTCTGCATGACGACCTCTTGCCCCGGCTGCACACGGCCATGCTGACCCTGACCAGTAGGGGAGGCGATTTGGACGGGACGGCTTCCGATGCAGTCGCGCTGCTGGGGGACGTCCACCGCCAGGTCTCTGATCTGCTGCGCGAGATGCCGGCCACCGGCGTGCCTGAGTTAGCCCGCCGCGGGCTGGTCGGCGCGCTGCGCGGGGTCGTGGACGACGAACTGGGGAGTACCTTCGACGGCGTAACCTGGCAGATCGATCCGCAAGCGGAGCGGCAGACCCAGACCATTCCTCCGCTGACGGCTGAGGTGCTCTTCTACGCTGCGCGGGAGGCCATGCGTAACGCTGCCCGCTATGGCCGCGGCGGAGATGCGGCCCGTTCCTTGCACCTTCGCCTGGAGATAGCCTGGCGCGACGGGTTAGAGATCACCATCGAGGATGACGGCGTTGGGTTGGGAGTAGCCGAGGATTCAAACGCAGGCAGCGGCCAGGGACTGGCCCTGCACAGCACCATGATGGCCGTCGTCGGGGGGACTCTGGCCGTTGAGAGCCTACCGGACGCGTATACCCGTGTCTCACTGACACTGCCCCAGGGGGTGTGATAGTCTGCTGTCGGGTGCGTTCATTTTTGGGGGGCAGACCTAACCCCCCGACCCCCTTCCCTGACAGCTTGTCCCTGCCAAGGGAGGAAGGGGGAGAATTGCTCCCCTCCCCGACGTGGGGAGGGGCTGGGGGCTTTCATGGGTAGGTTTTTGGGGGTCGAGACGACAGCAGACTGGACAGCGTCTGAACCTAATCCCCAAGTCGGGTCGCTTGCGCGAGACAGGGCTCTCCCCCCTCCCAACCTCCCCCCG
>JAHELX010000634.1 GCA_024643945.1 Anaerolineales bacterium | reverse complement strand
ACAGAGTCTCCCCATCCTCACTCCAGGTCGGGGCATCTTGAAAGGCATCGACGTCGTTCAGCCGCCAATGCTGACCAGTGGCCGGGTCCAGGAGGTAGACGCGGCGTCCGCTGATGGCGGGGTTCTCGAAGCTCATCCAGTCGGCCAGGTCCCAACCGGTTTCCCCGGCCGGCACGGCGGCGTAGGCGATCAGGTCACCCCGGGGCGACCAGGCGACGATACCCGGGATTTGTTCGGTCTCCGTGATCACAGTTGTGATTTGCCCGGATGTGGCATCGAAGAGGTTGAGCCATTTGTTGATCTGGGCCGAGCGGTATCCGCCAGCGGTGAAAGCCAGGGCGGAGCCGTCTGGCGCCCAACTCTGATAGCGGGGATTGAGCAAGGCATTGTCGGCCAGAGGGATAGCTTCGCCGGCCTCAGAATCTAGCGCCCACAGTGCCAGGCCGTCGGCCTGGGCAGAGCCTGACAGGATGCCTTGCCAGAAGAGGACATAACGCTTATCCGGCGACCACGTGCCCCACACGATTTGTTCCGGGATAAGGTTGCCTGATTCGTCTCGCTGGGTTGGAGACCGGAAGACCCGGCGGGGTGATCCGACCTGATCATCCTCCAGACGAATCTGCCAAATTTCGATTGGCCCATAAATCTCAATTTCCGGGCCTGACGGGGAACGCTGCCAATTGGTCCGCACGACGAGCAGATAGCGGCTGTCGGGCGACCAGTTGACTATATCCACTGTGCTGCCCCCAGGGAAAGCGGCAAAAGTCTCGCCACCAGGGCCTTGCAAGTCAAGGCTGCCCGCCGTAGCGTTTACCAGGGCCGTCCACCGGCCGTCGGGCGATGGGATGCGCTCAACCTGGTCGAACTGTGCGGTGCGGGCTGTGACAGTGTACGGGATGGTGACCAGCGGCAGCGGAAGAGGAGGTGGGGGTGGGGGGGTGCTCTCAGATTCCGGCGGCGTTTCCAGAGTAGTGCCGCATATGAAGATGGTCAGATGGTAAACGCCCGGCTCCAGGCGATCAGGGAAGGTAAGCCTGGCGACAAAGGCCCCTGACTCAGTCGGGGATAGATTTATAGGTCCGGCCACGCTCCGGCCTTCCTCATTCTTTAGATCGACGCAAGCCAGGTCTTTACCAGCAGTAACGGCTGGTGGGAGCCCTTCAACGTGGATCGTGATCGGCTGCCCGGGCTGGGCCTGGGGTGGGTCGAGTTGGACCTGAACCGGCTGAGATGTCGGGGGCAGTGTGGGAGAGGGCGTAAAAGTTGGTGTGTTGGTTGCGGTGAGAATCGTCGTGAACGTCGGAGGTGCTTCGCTAGGCGTCGCGGGTGGAGATATGGCCGTAGTACGTGCAGCTATGCTAGAAGCTGGAGGTGCGGCCGGCGCAGCCGGTCCGCAGGCGGTCAGGATCAGGGTCAACACAACAACAAATACAAAAGGCCTGTGATACATCTTGGCCTCCTTGTGAGTGAAAGCCTTTTTTATACCCAGCGTACGCGGGTATTACAAGAAGTCAGGCCAGTAAAGGGTTGCCAGTGTTAATGGCTCAGCCAGCCAATGTGAGTCAGTGCATCATAACCGATGGTTGAAGCCTGGAGGAGTGGTTTCCTACCCCTGCGCCGGCCTGGGTAGAGCTACTTCATGTGGACTTCGGAGGCGCGCTCCCCGCTTGTGCGCAGGTTGCGCAGAGGGACGCAGTGGGCAGAATCTCCAGTCGCTCGGGGTCAATCTGGACACCGCAGCGCTCACAGTGCCCATAGGTGCCTTCGTCCACTCTGGTCAGCGCCCCCCGCAAGGCCTCGATGCGGGCTGTAACCCTTTCCCTGCGGGCGAGGGCCATCTCCCAGGAGTTGGTACCGGCGCCATCTTCATCCAGGTCGAACTCGGTCCCCTGCTGCATCCGTTTCTCTAATTCCTGTAACTCCCTTTCAGCTTCTGCCAACTCGGTTTCTAGTCTTTTTCTGACTGATTTCATCTCTCATTTCACCCTGTTTCACTGCGGGAGTTCTCGCGGAAAGCCTGTTTTAGTGCCACAACACAACAGCGAACAAACTGATAGTCCTCCGGATTGGGAAAGAAACGAATTCTCTCCCATTCTTGTTACTACTCAGGCCAGATAACCCTTGCGAAGGTTTGGTGAGAGTTTTCGGAGCGAAAATGCCTTGGCTTACCGAAAACTGCTCTGTTAGCCAGGTTATTCGAAACCTTCGCAAGGGTAGTTGAGTAGTTACCCGCTCTTCAATTATATCATTGTTGGATGGCACCTGCTTGTCGCCAGGGCGTCAGTTTGCCCACGATAGGACAACGTAGTTCCGGTGCATCCATATTCTGGATAGTCACCTTCTTGAGTATTGCCAGGTATAACTCACCGCTGAGACGCAGAGTTCGCGGAGGTTTTTTGAGATTTCTAAGTATTCCCTGCACCAGAGAGGTGCAGGGAATGATAGTCCACGTTTTGGGCGGCGGACAACAGTCCGCCGCAAGCTGGGAAGAACCTACGTAGATTATTCCTGGAGCGGGGCTTCGGCCATGCGCTTCTCCCGGCTGGCGCGAACCCGCCACAGGACGAAGCGCACGGCGCCGTAGATCACCAGGCCTATCAGCAGCAGCCAGGGCAGAATGGCGATACCGAAGAAGATCAGGAAGTCGCCAAAATTCCGCAGGCTGTCCACCAGCGTGTCAAATGCGCCACGGACGGTCTCAGCGGGACGCCAGCGGGCACCCACCACCGGCTGGCTGAGGATGTAGGGCTGCAGCTCGATCTGGATGCTGGAGAGCCGCGCCGACTGGGTCAGATACTGCACCCGGCCCTTGATCGACTCGATCTCGGCTTCCCGCTGCGTCAGTTGCCCCTCGGCCTTGAGGAGCTCGTCGGTGGTGCGGGCATCCTCCATGATCTTCAGCAAGCGCTGGCGGGCCGCCTCCAGGCTCTCCAGGCGGGCCTGAAGATCGACGTACTCCTCGGTAACGTCCTGGCCTGATTCGTTGCGGTTCTTGACCTCAACCGCCATCTTTGCCAGGCGATCCATAACTTCGTCAAAGCGGGTAGCCGGGACGCGGATGGCCATAGTGATGTAAGGCGAGCTGCCCTCGATCCCGCCCCCCTCCTCACTCGAGACGACAAAAGCCCCTTCCCCGGCCATTTCGGCCACCATGTGCTGGATAGACTGCTGGGCGGCGCGGGTGTCTTCGACCACCAAGGAGATGCTGCCGTTGCGGATGACCAGGCGCTCGATCGATTCTGGAAGGCGGTTACCGGTCACCGCGTTATACGGCTCCTCCATCGGAGCTGGCGCCTCCACCGCAGCGGGCGCCTCCGTCGCCGGAGGGGGCGGGCATGGCAGGCACTGGTGTCGCGGCGGCAACTCCATATGCTGCCCCATTGGTAGTTCCGCCAGGAACACGTGCGCCGCGTTGGACTGACAGCAATGGAAAGGTCTCTCTCGCAGTTAAAGCCCGGGGGCCGCCAGAACCTCCCGACGAAGCATAAATGCCAAAGCTGATAACGCATATCAGCACGATCCCCAACACAACACTCCCTGCGATGAGGCCATTCCTGATTACGCCGCCGCGCGAAAGCGGGTGTTTGACACGAGTCTGACGTTCTTCTTTCATCTCTCCCTCTCCTCGCCGAGTATTCTTTCTCCACCACAACAGTCGGGCGAACGTCTGGCGTTGGCGGGTATCTCCCGCCCGGTGCGACGCTTGCGTAACACGTATCGCCTCCCCTTCCATCTCCGCCTGGTAGACCTCATTTACCTCCAGGAGCATCTGTTCCAGCACCGGATCCGCTTCAGCTTCCTCCAGAATGGAGGACACAACTTCAAAATCACCCCGCTCCAGCGCGCTGCTGTAGCGGTAAAGTGCCTTCTCCCGCGCGAGTTGACGCGCCCTTTCTGCCTCTTGCTTATTCATCGCCCTCATCCCTCTATTCTTGTTCTGGCGCGGGCCAGGCAGCGCGCAGCCGGTTGAGCGCGCG
>JAHELX010000075.1 GCA_024643945.1 Anaerolineales bacterium | reverse complement strand
GGCTGGCCGCCGTACTGAATGGCGTTGCTCAGATAGTTGACCCACACTTCTTCCACCCACGGAGCGTGCCCCAGCACTACCGGCCATGCCTCCGGCAAGATGATCTCGGCCTGGTGCTTCTCAATCAAGTCCGCCAGGCGTCCCTGGGCTTCGCTCACGATGCGGGCCATGTCCAGCGGCTTCATCTCCGCTTTTTCTGTCTGGCGCACGCTGGACAGCAAGAGTAACTCGTCAATGATATTACTCATCTTGCGCCCGTTTTGGGCAATCATATGCAGATAGCGGCACAGCTCGTCATCGGGCAGCTTGGCGCAATCCTCTTCCAACAATTCGGCGAAGCCAACAATACGCCCCAATGGATTCTTGAGGTCGTGGGCCACCGTGTGAGCAAAGGCGTCCAGTTCCTCATTGCGCGCTTGCAGTTCGAGAGTATATTGGCGCAGCGCCTCCTCCGCCTGCTTACGCTGGGTGATGTCTACGATGAAACCCATGATGAGCAGCCCCTCTTCCGTTTCGACGAAACTCAGGCTGACCTCGACCGGGAACTGGCTCCCATCTTTGCGCTGGCCCGTCAGGTCCAGACCCAGTCCCATCGGCCGTGAGTGGGGATGGGCCAGGTAGTCCGCCCGGTGCCGGGTATGAATGTCGAAGAGCCAGGGGGGAAGCAAAATCTCGACGGGTTGCCCCAGCAACTCTTCCCGGTTGTAACCAAACATCTCCTCAAGTTTGGCGTTGACCAGGACAATGCGGCCATCCGCTTCGACGACCACGATGCCATCCGATGCGGATTCAAGGAGTGCCCGGGCCGTCGTCTCGCTCTTTTGCAGCGCGCCCTCCGCCCGCACCCGATCGACTTCCAATGCCTCCAACTCTTCAACCCGTTGGCGCAATGTTATTAATTCACGCACCAGTTGCTGTTTTGTCTTATCTTCGTCTCTCATTGTCCGCATACAATACGCAGCTACCTGCTACTCAATTTCAGCTCCCAACTTCTGCATCAGTTCTACGAAGCCGGGGAAGCTATCGGCGATGACGTCGGTGCCCGCGACTACTGTCTCTCCATCGGCGATTAACCCGGCGACAATCAGAGCCATCGCCAGGCGATGATCACCGTGACTTTGGACCAATGCGCCTCGCAGGCGGGCCGGTCCATGTACCACGAAACCGTCATCCCGCTCCTCAATGGACGCACCCAGTGCTCGTAGTTCGGCGACGATGGCGGCGATGCGGTCGGTTTCTTTCACCCGCAGCTCGCGGGCATCGCGCACCAGTGTCTCCCCCTGGGCCTGGGTGGCAGCCACGGCGAAGATGGGGAATTCGTCGATCATGCGCACTACCGTCTCGCCACCCACCTCGACGCCTCGCAGCCTGCTCGAGCGCAGCATCAGGTCGGCGACCGGTTCCCCCCCAGATTCCGACGCGTTCAGCCCGACGATTTCGGCCCCCATCCGGCGCAGCACGTCCAGCAGCCCGGCGCGAGTGGGGTTGATGCCGATTCCTTCCAGGACCAAACTGGAATTGGGGACGACTAGGGCGGCGACGAGGGGAAAAGCTGCTGAAGAGAAGTCGGCGGGGATGGTCAAGCAGCAGGGGGCTGGGGGCTGCCGCGCGGGCCGGGGGGGGCTGGGAGATAGAGTTATGATATTATCTTGCACCTGCAGATCAACGCCCTGCGCTTTGAGCATGCGTTCGGTGTGGTCGCGAGCCGGGCCGGGCTGGCGGACAATGGTTTGGCCCTCGGCATAGAGGCCTGCCAGCAAGATGGCGCTTTTTACCTGGGCGCTGGCGACAGGCAGATGGTAATCAATGCCTCGCAAGCGGCCACCGGTGATGATCAATGGCGGGCAGCCCTGGCGAGTCTCGATCTGAGCCCCCATCTCCCGCAAGGGTATCGCCACGCGCTCCATTGGGCGCCGTCGCAGCCCGGCGTGTCCGTCCAGGGTGCTCGTGAAAGGCTGTCCGGCCAATATCCCCGCCAGCAGGCGCATTGTCGTGCCCGATCCCTGGCAATCAATAGGGGTGGACGAAGAGCTTAAGCCGCGCAAGCCTACCCCGTGAACGAGCAATTCCGTAGGCGATGGCTGCTCCACCACCACCCCCAGAGCACGGACGGCATTGAGAGTCGCCTGGCAGTCGGCAGCCGGCAACCAGTTACGCACTGTGCTGACCCCCTGAGCGATGGCGCCTAACAGCAGCGCACGATGCGAGATGGATTTGTCGCCAGGCACGGTTGTCGTACCGTGTAAAAACTGGCAGGGTCGTACCTGCAGTCTCATCGTCGGCGCTCCAATAGATTGATAAGTTCGGGCAGTTCGGAGATGGTAGCATCGGGCATCATATTCTCTGAGCGTTCATCCCGGAAGGGAACTTTGATGAGGACTCCCCACAGTCCGGACTTGCGGGCAGGCTCTACGTCGGTTTTCAAGCGATCTCCCACGTAAACTGCCTCGTTCGGCTCCACTTCCAGGGCAGTCAACGCCATCTGAAATGCTTCCGGGTGTGGCTTGAGCCGGCCGGTATCGCAAGAGTAGAGCCGGGTCGGCAAGAGATCAAGCAGGCCAAAGCGCGCCAGGTCGGCATCGTGAATATCGGCTGCCCAAAACGTGTTTGACAGGAGGCCAAGCGCCATATCCCGTTCCTTTAGAGCTTGCAAGGTGTAGCGAGCCATCTTTCGGGGTGTAACGGACTGTCGAATCGGCGCGAAGAATGCCCGCCGTGCTGCCTGCCACTCGTCATCAGTAAGGGAGACGCCCATGTCGGCCAAGACGGCCTTCAACGGGGTTTCGACACTGGCTCCTCGAAGTGAAGCCAACGCCGCTCGCCATTCAGCCATCGCGCGGGACGTGACGGCTGTCAAGAAGGCAACTTCTGGCAACGTCACCTGACCGTTTGCTGAAAGGTGACGATACAAGGCGACGAATCCACGTTTGTTTAGCTCGATGATGTCGGCTTCTGCCGATTCGTAGTGCAAGAGCGTCCCTCCCAGATCAAAGATAACAGCTTTTAGCATAAACTTACCCCCGTTCGGCAGGTTGAAACATCGATGTGCGCTGGTCGTGGGCGGCAACCAGCAGTGCGCGCAGGCTGTCCTCGTTTCCGGTGGCGAGCAGGTCGGCCAAGTTGGCTAAATGAGTTGATACGCGACGCAGCACATCACCGACGGCGGCCTGATTGGTAAGCAGAATATCGAGCATCATAGTAATGTTAGAAGCAGCCAGACGAGAGGTATCACGGAAGCCAGAAGCGGCCAGATCCCACACCAGCTCATCTTCGTCGCCCATCTCAGCCGCTACCGACATCAGTGCCACGGCCAGCATGTAAGGCAAATGACTGATGGCAGCCACCAGCCGGTCGTGCTGGTCGGCGTCCAGCACTAGTGGGCGCGCGCCGACGGCCACGGCCAGTTCGCGGGCCAGGCTTAGCGCGTCAGTCGAAGTGCGTGGTAGAGGGATCAACACCCATGGCGCCCCTTCATAAAGCGTAGGATCAGCAGAAGCCAGGCCGGCCGTCTCCTTGCCGCACATGGGGTGTGCCGCAATCGGTTGCACCTGGAATGGGAGATCTTCCATCGCGACCACTATGTCGCCCTTCGTGCTGCCCAGGTCCAACAGCAAGCAGGGCCCAAGGGGCATCGCCGCCAACTCACGAATCTGGCGCAGAATAGTACGAACGGGCGTGGCAAGTACAATCACGTCGGCACCGGCTACCCCGTCGGCCAGGTCGGTCGTGGCGCGGTGGACAGCGCCCCGGGCCGTTGCCTGGCGCAGCGTCTCATCCCGATGGGCCACGCCGACAACTTCCCGGCAGAGCGAGCGTTCCATCAGCGCCATTGCCAATGAGCCCCCCATCAGTCCCAGCCCTATAATTGCCACGCGGGCATCCTGCAACGACAAATCAGTCTTTAAGACGCACCTCCTGGTTAGCCCTAAACAGGCAAATCTTAACTATATCATACCACGTTTTCGTCAATCTGGCACGCCCAAATGCGTCTCCATATTGTAGCCCAGCCTCAAAAAGTAGGGACAAGCTAACAGCTTGTCCTACAAGATACTGGTTTCAAAATGAGAATTGCTGGCGAGTGTTGCCCTTTTTTTTCCAATCCTGGTATAATCATTAGGGTAACCGAGTTGTTAGATAAGAACAGTGGACAAAGTTCAACCAAAGCAAGGAGTGGCTCAGAATATGGAGAGCGTAAAGGCCTGTGCAGAAAAAATCATCAAGAATGTAGAAAAAGTCATCATCGGCAAATATGCCCCGGTACAAACAACGGTGTTGGCGCTGCTTTGCCAGGGTCACCTGTTAATCGAGGACGTGCCAGGTGTAGGCAAGACCATGTTGGCCCGCGCCATCGCCAAATCCATTGGCTGCCGGTTCAGTCGCATCCAATTCACGCCTGATATGCTCCCCTCCGATGTCACCGGCGTGAGCGTATTTAACCAAAAGATGCGCGAGTTTGAGTTCCGTGAAGGGCCGATTTTCGCCCAAATTGTGCTGACAGATGAGATCAATCGAGCCACTCCCAAGACACAAAGCGCACTACTGGAAGCAATGGCAGAGCAGCAAGTCACTGTTGACGGCACGACCCATGTGCTGAACCGGCCGTTCCTGGTGCTAGCCACACAAAACCCTATTGAGTACGAAGGCACCTTTCCCCTGCCCGAGGCTCAGCTCGATCGCTTTATGTTACGCATCAACCTGGGTTACCCATCAAAAGTAGATGAGGCATCAATCTTAGAAGCGCAACGAGTCATACATCCGGTGGAGGAGATTACACAAGTCGTGACGGTGGAGGAGCTTTTGGCCGCCCAAGAGCAGGTCAAAGCGGTCTATGCCGACGAACTGATCAAGGAATACATCGTTTCGCTGGTGGATGCCAGCCGTCACCACCCTGACGTATACCTGGGCGCCAGCCCACGCGGTAGCCTGGCTCTCTTCAAGACGGCTCAGGCTCGCGCAGCCATTATGGGCCGCGACTACGCGATCCCTGACGACGTGAAGGCTCTGGCTGAACCTACGCTGGCTCACCGACTCATCATCAGCCCGGCCGCCCGCATCAAAAACGTGGACCCGCGCGAAGTGGTGCAAGAGTTATTGGACTCGGTACCGGTTCCGGGCACGCGGGTACGAGTGTAGAGAGCGAAGGATATATTTAGAACTCATATGAAAACTCTTCGGCGCAGTTGGATCGTCATCCTGTTGTGGCTGGCATCGCTGATTATGGCGCTGGTCGTGCCACCTGCTCAAAAAGATATTTTCTTCACACTGGCCTATCTCTTCGGCGGCCTGTTGATATTCTCGTTTCTATGGGCCTGGCTTAATTTGCATTGGGTGAGAGTCACCCGGCAAACTCGCTCGCGTCGCGCGCAAGTGGGCAAATATGCCGAAGAACGCCTCATCGTCGAAAACACCGGGCCATTGCCCAAACTATGGCTTGAAACGCGTGACCATTCGGAACTGCCCGGCCATCGGGTGAGCCGGGTCCTCAGTTCGTTGCCCGCGCGTCACCAACGGAGTTGGGCAGTCAAAACCACCTGCTACCGGCGTGGCCGCTTCATGTTAGGCCCAGTCACCCTTTATTCCGGCGACCCTTTTGGTCTCTTCCTCTTGAAACGCGATATCAACCTGACGAATCACATTGTGGTCTATCCGTCCACTTTTGATCTGCCCCGCTTCTCGCCTTCCATTGGCGAGATCTCTGGTGGCGACGCACTGCGACGTCGTACGCATTACGTAACCACCAACGTGGCAAGTGTGCGTGACTATGTGCCTGGCGACAGCTTCAATCGCATCCATTGGCCTTCTACCGCCCGCACCGGTCGGCTGATCGTCAAAGAATTCGAATTGGACCCAATGGCCGACATCTGGCTCTTCCTCGACCTGGAGAAGCGGGTTCAGGTCGGCAGAGTCTGGGAACCGACGCCCGACTTGACCCTTCCGCCGCTGCTGCGAGTGCTACGCGACGACTCGACCCGTATTGAACTCGACCCCAGCACCGAGGAATATGCCATCGCCGTCACTGCTTCGCTGGCCAAGCATTACCTGGATCGCGGCCGATCAGTGGGGCTGGTCACTTACCCGCGGAAGGTCCAGCGGGAATTTGCCCAGACCGATCGGGGTGAGCGCCAGGTGGCACGACTGCTGGAAATGTTAGCCGTCGCCCACGCCGAAGGAAGCATCCCCCTGTCGCAGGTATTGGCCGCCGAGAGCGTCCATTTCACCCGCGATACCACCGCCATCGTCGTGACCTCTTCCATCGACACGGATTGGGTGGTGGAGATGCGCCGTCTCCGCACGCGCGGTGTGCGGCCCATCGCCGTGCTCATTGATCCAGCCACCTTTCTCCAGGAAGGGTCTGCAGTTCACCTTGAACGCGGCACCCAGAGCGTGCTCACCGACCTGGTTGCCAGCCGAATTCCGACCTATCTGGTGCGCTACGGCGACCCATTGGAAGTGGCCTTGAGCGAAGCGAATGCCCAGGCTGTATAACATCTCCTCTCACAACGACTGATCAGGCAGGCTAGCCCATAGGTCCCCTCTGGGGAAAAGCCTGCCCCACGGTGGCAGAACGGAACCTCAGTGCAGACTGCTTAGGCAGGCTAGCCCATAGGTCCCCTCTGGGGAAAAGCCTGCCCCACGAGTTTTCAGACACCCACTCAGAGAATCAACATTGCATCGCCAAAGGAGAAGAAGCGATACCGTTCGGCGATGGCGATTTGATAGGCACGATGGATCAAATCCCGGCCGGCGAAGGCACTGACCAACATCAACAGGCTCGATTTGGGCAGGTGAAAATTGGTCAACAACACGTCTACAGCGCGGAAACGAAAGCCGGGGTAGATAAACAAATCGGTCGGGCCCTCGAAGGCAGCGACCGGCCGCCAGGGACAGAGGTCTACCTGGAGCTGGCTAGCCTGGCGCAGCGAGCCATTCACACCTGCACTGCGTAGGGCAGCCGTCTCCAAAGTGCGGACAGCGGTCGTTCCGACGGCGACCAGACGGCCGCCCGCCAGCTTCGCCTGGTTGATCTGCCGGGCAACTTCCGGCGACAGGACCGCCCATTCAGAGTGGATGGCGTGATTGGCGACGTACTCGGCCGTCACCGGTTTGAAGGTGTCGAGCCCAATGTGCAAAGTGACGAAGGCCAGGATCACCCACTGCTCGCGCAAGGCGAGCAGCATCTCCGGGGTAAAGTGCAGCCCGGCGGTGGAAGCTGCCGCCGAGCCCTCTATCCGGCCGAAGATAGTTTGATAGCGTTCCGGATTGGCCAGTGGTTCATGGATGTAGGGAGGGAGGGGTATCTCTCCCAATTCTTCGAGCAGAGGCGTAATGGGCTGGTCAAACTCCACGATCCGTCGGGCTTCGCCCAGTTCCTCCAATACCCGCGCGGTTACCTGGACCCCCGATTTCTCAATGCATAACTCACTATCCGCCCGCACTCGTTTGCCGCCGACCAATACCTCCCAGCGGCGCGCTCCCAACTGCCTGAGTAATAAGATCTCCACCCGGCCCCCAGTCGCCTTCCGTCCGAACAAGCGAGCTGGGATGACTCGGCTGTCATTGGCGACGAGGATGTCGCCCGGGCGCAGATAGTCGAGCAGGTCACGGAATCGTCGGTGGGCGATCTCTCCGCTCGCCCGGCCGACCACCATCAACCGTGATGCGTCGCGGGGCTCAATCGGCGTCTGAGCGATCAAGTCGGGAGGTAGGGAGTAATCAAATTCCTCTGTTTTCAGATCAGTCATAACCCCATTACATTGTTACAGGATTTCGTCCAGCATTGAGCCGATAGGCAAATCGAAGAGAGGGGTAGTCATATACTTCTCACCGCCATCGGGGAAGATGACGACTACAGTACCCTCCTTGATGCGGCTGGCCATCTGCATCGCACCCCACATAGCGGCGCCCGATGAGATGCCTACAAAAAGCCCCTCTACCCGGGCCAACTCGCGCCCCACACGGAAGGCATCTTCGTCGTCGAGCATAAGCTTGTCAGCCAGCAGTTCCTCGTGGTAAATGCTGGGCACGTAGGCTGCCATGTTGCGCAGCCCCTGGATTTTACTCCCAGCGGCCGGTTCTAGTCCAATAATAGCCACGTCAGGTTTGCGCTCCCGCATATACCGGTGTACGCCCATGAGGGTGCCGCCGGTGCCCATACCGGCCACAAAGTGGGTAATCTCCGGCACATCGCGCAGTATTTCCGGGCCAGTCGTCTCGTAGTGAATCTGGGGATTGGCCGGATTGTTGAACTGGTCGGGCATGAAGTAGCGATCGTTTTCTCGCAGCAGGCGGTGGGCGACTTCAATCGCCCAGTTGGTTCCCTTCACACCATCGGTGAGGATGAACTTGGCCCCGAAGGCGGCCATCATCTTACGCCGCTCAATGCTGGCACTCTCCGGGATCACAGCGATGAACTCGTAGCCCCTCTCGGCGGCAATCATAGCCAGGCCGATTCCGGTGTTGCCACTGGTCGGCTCCAGGAGAATTCTGTCGGTGCCGGGGCCCAGTAGCCCGTCGCGCTCGGCAGCCTCAATCATAGCTTTGCAAATGCGATCCTTCACCGACCCGCCGGGGTTGAAACCTTCCAGCTTGGCGAAGATGCGCACTCTGGGATTGGGCCTCATGTGCCGGATCTCGACTACTGGCGTGTTGCCGATCAGATCGATGAAATTTGAAGCACGCAGCTTATCAGTCAGAATCTCAGACATTTGTTTCCCCCCTTAGTCCGCGCAAGCCACCGATGCCAGGTTGCCTGTGAGAATTTCTCAATTGCGGCTGGCGGCTGCGCGATAATGTGATTGAACTTAATAATTCACATCAAGTATATCACATTCGCCCTCTGCCTGCAATTGATTTGTTGATGCGGGCACTTGTGCGCGCTGGCAGTATGGAGTAGAATTCGTGTGATCCCCATTCGCACAATTAAATAAATATGGAGGCAACTATGGCAAAGAGTAACAATGTCCCACGCTGGCCGTTCGGCTTTGCCCTCGGTTTTCAGCTTGGGTTCGTCGGGACTTACCTTTTTCAAGCCCAACTCAAGAGCCTGGCAGTGCGGCTGCTGGCTCGATCGCTGGATAACCCGGCCAAGGCACGCGGCATTGGGGTCGATCTGGGGCCGGGTATACCTGGCTGGCTGCGCGTCACGCTGACCGGCTTCATGAGCAAGACACTGCCGGGCATCGTGGGCCACCCAATTGAAGCGGTTGCTTTCTCGCGCTTCGGCGGCTTTAACCTCGACCGCCGCTTCTCCGATTTTCAAAACCCGCACAGCCCCAGCTACCAGTGTTGGTATGGGGCGTATGTGGTCTTTGACAACGAGCACCGACAGCGTTTTGGCTTTGAACCCGACGGCAGCGTCAGCGTACAAGATGCGCTGGATGCCCTGGAGGCTGATCAACGGCTGGTCTTTGAGAACGCCGGTATCCGGCTGGCGTTTGACGATGGACGCCGGGTGCGGCCCACGGGTGAGTTCGAAAGGGCCCTGGTCGAGGAAGATGGCCAGGCCTGGTGGACATTAACTGGAGAAGCCGAGACCTGGTCCACCTATCACCGGGAGCAACTGCCGGACGAGAGCTGGAAATTCGGCTGGTGCTACGGCTCCGTACCCGTCAAGGCTGACCACGGCGTTGACGACTTACACCCACTCACGTATCGCGGTGAGTTTTGGGTGCACTATAGGGAGGCATGGCGGGCCACTTGTTGCAAGTTCTTTATCTATCCCCATTACATCGACCGGGAAGGGCAAGAGGTTGATAAGGGCAGTGCGTGGCTGGTTAAGGCGGGGCAAGCGGCACTGGCCGGCATTCGCTTCGGTCGTACCAACGCGTAGGGTACCCATATGGGTCCACCGAAAGTCAATCTTGACATAGGTCTCTCTAGTGCCCCATCAAAGTGATTTTGATTAAGTAAGATTCGGCCTCATGGGCGTAATCTGTATCATATCAGAGTCCCTGTGATGGGGTACTAGTGTTTTCTAACTCTTCCCTTGATCTTTCTGATAATTTGAACTACAATCATCCGCATTACTCCACCGTACCTTTTGATCAGCTTTCTATAATTCGTGCTTGTCCGAGAACCCGAGTTGGAGGCCGCAGCCCGCAGGCCTGCCGCGCGTTATTCCGATTCGGCCGCAGAACGCGGGCAATCGCCTGCCCCCAGGGTTCAGACAGGTATTTAGGAACATCGATTAAACAACTTGAACATTTTATCCTATTTATAAGCTGACATTTGGCTGGAAATGCGGAAGTTATTTAAATCTCGTTCCTAGCAAAAAAAGGAGGCAAAAAATGGCGTCTGGGCTTTACAACCTTACTAGTATGTTGAGATACCGGGGACGTGAAGGGCAATTGTCTTGGCTGCTGCACCGTGTGGGCGGGTTAGGGATCATGCTCTTTTTGTTGCTCCACGTCACCGATATATTTCTCGTCTCTTTAGGCGCCGACGTGTTCAACTCGGTGCTTTTCATCTACAAGTCGCCGCCTTTTCGCGTGCTGGAAGTCTTCTTGATCTTTGGCGTGTTATTTCACGCGGTTAATGGCCTGCGCGTCATTATATTAGATTTCTGGCCTGGTATGGGACGGTATGAGCGGACGATGGTTTGGATTGAATCTGTGATCGTGGCGGCTGTATTCATCCCGGCGGCAGTGATCACCCTGTCACCTATATTTCGTTGAGGAGGAGAGAGATGACTACTACAAATTATCACTACGAGCGTCGCCGGGAAAGGCAGCGACCCGGGAGCACTTTTGAGTTCTACGCCTGGTTTTTTATGCGCGTGTCAGGGGTTATGTTGTTAGGGGTGGCAGTCTTTCACCTCCTATATATGCATACAGTGATCGGTGTGGATAACATTGACTTCAATGTAATCGTGGGGCGCTGGACCGGTCCGTTGGGAGTTTTTTGGCGATTGTACGACCTCTTCTTGCTGATCTTTGCCATGGCCCATGGCTTTAACGGTTCGCGCTACGTTATTGATGACTATATCAGACGGCCTGGCTGGCGGATCGCCTTCAAGACCATCTCGGCGATGATCGCCTTTATTCTGTGGGTGATGGGAGTCTACATCATCTTCACCTTTCGGCCGATTGGGGCCTGATCAGATCGTCTTGACGATCACAAATCTTTCCAGAGCACAGCCACGCGATCATCGTTGAGACGGAAGCCGTGGCGTTCGTAGAGTATCCGCGAGCGCACGTTACTTTCCTGAGTGTTGAGAGTGATCCAAGTGACGCCTGCGTTGACCATCGCTACCAAAGCCTCAGTCAGCAGGCGGGTGCCTACCCCTTTGCCCTCCCAGCCAGGCCGCACGGCCAGCCGGGTGAGATGCCCATGTCTTTCATGCTTCTCGCACCATTGATAGCCGACGATCTGACCGTCTTTCTCGGCAACGGTGAAAACAAAAGCCCGTGCCAGAGCCTCTTGAAAGTTTCTAACCGGTTTGTGCCAGATAGAGCCAAAGACGCGTTTATCCAACGATAAAAGGGCAGGCAGATCACGCAAGTGAGCGGAGCGGACAGAGACTGATAAATTGCCACTAACAGTTACCGGTTGGTAATGCCATTCGTAAGTCACTACCCAATCACGGCTGGCAAAACCACGTTCGCGGAGGACGGCCGTCAGCCACGGCGCATATCCAATCTGAACCAAGGCGGTCACCCCTTTGCGGCGCAGCGTTTCCTCCACCAAAGGCAGGAAGGTGTCCAGATAAGGGACGACTCGCCAGTTGTCGCTGACAGCGGCCGCAGTGATGAGGGCAATGAAAAAGGGCTGAATCTCGGCAAGCATAAAGCCGCCGATGCCATCTCCACTCTGTGCCACCCAGCCCAGTTCAGACCGAAGGCGAAGCGGCACCTCCTCGGGGGGGATACGCAGGTAAACGTGCCACGCATGCGTTATTAGTCGCTGCAGCGCCTCAGAGTCGTCACTTGTGGCCAATCGAGCAGTATAAATAGGCTCACGTCTTCCGAACAACATAGTCACCATCGGGTCGTCCTGATCTGGGGAGAAGTAGGGGCGAGGTGACCTCGCCCCTACTTCTCAAATATAGGACGCACCCCAATAATCTGCGGGGCATTTTAGCCCGGTGCGAGGGCGATGTCAAGCGTGACGAAATATATAAAGTGCGGTTGACACATCTGGGCAATAGAAGTATACTTATGTGCGTGCATTTGCGGCACAGGGAACGATGCAGCACAGGGACTGAAGAAGGAGTGGAGGGTGGGCCGGACCAGACAGATCGTGACGCTGGTCCTCTTCGCCAGCCTGGCTGTCGCCTGCGGTCAGTACACTACATCGTCCTCGCCTGGCGATGGTACTGCCAGTAACGCGCCGACTTACACCCCCTATCCCACTTATACACCTTATCCAACATACACCCCGGCATCCCTCTTGCCCGATGCCGAATCGTTTGTCTGGCCTAAGGGTCCCCGTGACGACGTAATTTTATGGACTGAATCCGCCGACTTCGTCGGCACCGAAATGATCGTCGAGGGGACTGTGGTGCGAACTTACAATTCAGGTAAAGCCGTCTTTCTCAATTTTGCCGAGGACTACCAGGGGACTTTCAGTGTTGTTATCTTTCCTGATGACTGGGCCAAGTTTCCCCGACCACCCGAAACACTCTTTTACGGTCGGCAGGTTCGGGTCCAGGGACTGATCGAGCAATACCAGGGCGCACCCGAGATCGTGGTACGCGATCCATGGCAAATTGAAGTTGCGTTGACCTTAGGCCAGGAAGAAGCTTGTGATTGTAGCACGCCAGCCATGGTTCAGGTTCTTGTCACTGCCACGCCAATAGTGAGCCATGAACCGGCGCAGACAAGCGAGCCAGCCGAGCCGACCACTGTCGTGACGGAGGTTCCAGACGCGATTGAAGTTGTCAACTGGCAAGACGCCGCTGCTTGCGCTGGACAATTGGCTATTGTCGAGGGACAAGTCGTAGAAACCTACAACTCAGGCAAGGTGGTCTTTCTGAATTTTGACGAAGACTATCGCCATACTTTCAAGGTGGTCATCTTCCCTGACGCTTGGCCACTGTTCCCTCAGCCGCCCGAAACTATGTACCGAGGCCGGCTGGTGCGAGTGACAGGCCAGGTTGAGATGTACCAGGGAGCGCCCGAAATCATCGTCGAAATCCCTGAAGCCATTGAAATCCTGGAGTAGTTGCGCTTATGTCCTTACTATCGTGGTTGCTTGTCACCCTGGCCGGGTTCAGCCTGGCCATGATGGTTGTTTCGCTGATCATAGCCAACCGTTCGTCGCGTGAAGCACGAGCGACCATCTTCCCTATCGTGCGGGAAGAAGAGTCCATTCGCGCGCGGCGCGCCCGCATTACGGCCAGCCTTATGGGCGTGATTGCGGCCATTATGGCTGGAGCGTTCTTCCTGAGTGGGCAGATTCCTTCTCCAACGGTCCTTCCTCAGCAGGCTACAGCCGGAGTTGTTGCCGTCGTCGAGTCGTTGGCGGTGGAGACGGCTGTACCGACTGAGACGCCTGTTCCACTGGTCGCGGAACCTCAGACGCGTGACGAGGCAACCCCCACCGCCGACCAGACATCGCCCACCGCCCAGCCGACGGCGAGCGAAACCTTGCCCCCGACGATGACCGTAACTCCGCTGCCACCCAGCCCCACCTCGACCCTGGCGCCATCATCTACGCCGACGCCTGTACCTCCCTCGCCAACCCCGGCCGGCACCCCGGTCCCGGCCCCGGCCAGTGCGCAAATGGGACCCATTGCCTTTGCTACCCAGATCACTGACCGCCGCGAAGCCATCAGCTCCACTACTGTCTTCTCCGACACGATAGACCGGGTCTACGCTGCCTTCCCCTATAGCGGGATGCAAAAAGGCGTCAATTGGACTCAGGTCTGGTATTTCAATGGCATTGAATTTGTCCGGGGTCAGGAAACCTGGGAGTGGGGCGGCACCGACCGTTCCTACGTCTTCACCCAGTTGGTCGGCGCTGGTGATTACCGGCTAGAACTCTACGTGAACGACGAACTGCTGGCCAGCGGCGAGTTCACAGTGCAGGGGCCGGTAGCCGTCGGTGGACCGGAGAGTCCAGAAAGTCCGGAGAATCCCTAACGCGGTGAAGGTTGCCATCGTCCACGACTGGCTCAACCAGATAGGTGGCGCCGAAGGGGTGCTCGAGACACTGGTCGAGATGTTTCCTAAGGCACCCGTCTTCACTACCATCTATTGGCGCCATGGCATGCCCACCCACTATCGAGCCTGGGACATCCGTCCCACCTGGCTCGATCATGCTCCCTTCATCTATCGACATCATCAGCCCTATTTACCTCTCTATCCTCTGGCCATGCAAAGCATGGACCTGCGCAGCTACGACCTGATCATCTCTAACAAGAGCGGCTTCTGTCACGGCGTTCATACCACGCCGGAACAACTGCACATTGACTATTGCCTCACTCCCACTCGCTACGTATGGGATTACTCCGGTTATGCTACCCGCGAGCACTTGGGGTGGCCGGCTAAACTGGCGCTGCGCCCCCTTATCCGCTGGTTGCGGAACTGGGACCGGCGCGCTGCCGACGGCGTGGACCACTTTGTCGCTATTTCGCGTGAGGTGCAGGCGCGCATCCGCCGCTTCTACCAGCGAGATTCCACCATCATTCATCCCCCTGTCGACACCGACCGCTACCGTCCCAGCTCCGATTCACCCGGCGATTATTTCCTGGTCGTCTCCCGTCTCATCCCCTACAAGCGCATAGACCTGGCAGTGCGAGCATGCAGCGAGATGGGCCTTCCTCTGGTCATCGTCGGGGAGGGACGTGATCGGTCAGCGCTCGAGACTATGGCCGGGCCGACAGTTCAGTTTCGAGGCCGTGTGACCGACGACGAACTGAGCGAGTTGCTGGCTCACTGTCGGGCCTTCGTCTTCCCTGGCCATGAAGATTTTGGTATCGCCCCGGTCGAAGCTCAGGCCGCCGGTCGGCCGGTTATCGCCTACGCCGCCGGTGGTGCCCTGGACACTGTGCTGGACGGTCAGACTGGCCTCCTTTTCCACGAGCAGACGCCTGAGGCATTAGCCGACGCCATCCGCCGCCTGGAATTTGCCGACTTCGATCCGGTCGCCATCCGCCATCACGCCGAACGCTTCAGCGTCGG
>JAHELX010000074.1 GCA_024643945.1 Anaerolineales bacterium | reverse complement strand
GGGACGTGCTGGTGCAGGCCAAGCGGTACGAGGAGGCGGAGGAGACGTACCGGCAGGTGGTCGAGGCCTACCGCGAGCTGGGCGACCGGGTGGCGGAAGCGTGGACGCTCAACAGTCTGGGGGTGCTGGAGGAGGAGCGCCAGCAGTGGGAGGCGGCGATAGAGTGGTACGAGCGGGCGCGGGAGGTATTTGAGACGCTGAAGCAACCGGGCAGAGCTGCCTTCGTCACCTGCAACATCGGGAGCGTGCTGAGGTCCGCCAAGCGGTACCAGGAGGCGGAAGCGGCCTACCGGCAGGCAGTAGATACGTTCCGACAGTTGCGTGATTTCGAAGAACAGAGCGAGTCACTGTTGGCACTTGGCCACCTCTACCGCAAGCAGAACAGAGCAGAGGAGGCAAGGACCACCTACCAGCAAGCGATACAGGTCTGGGATCGGAACTGGGACGCCCACTTGGCCTTGGGCTGGCTGCAACTCAGCGCACGGCCGCGGGAAACGGAACAAGCCTGTCAACGTGCTCTGAATGGCCTGCCAGTACACGAGATACTGGCGCACGTAGGCCTTGCCACTGCAGCGGCAGTTCGGGGGCAAGTATCTCAAGTTCAAACAGAACTTAAAACGGCAAGAGAACTGTTGGGTGTGGCAGAGACAAAGTACACCGTAGTCAAGTCGCAGTTGGAAGCATTACGCATTGTAACCACTGTCCTTGATGCCCCCACTCAAGCACTGCAAGACTCCCAAGCTTTCGACCTCGAGGCTGTGTTGGCCATCGAGCGCGACCTGATCGAGATTGCCTTTGGCTATCTCTCTGTATTGGCACAGCGGTTGATGGAATATCACTGAAGAAGTGCGGTAGGAGTCTGTGGATCATAGGGAAATGCGTCAAGATTTAGGGAGAGGCAAAGGTAGCGACCGCATCCAGATCAACAACATCCTGGCGGCAGCATCTATTACCATACTTTCAGTATTATTGGGTTTGTCGGGCAAGAAATTCAGCGATTGGATGGTCATACAGTTGGCCGCTGCCACCCCCTTGTTGGTCACCTCATCCCTGGCGTACGCGAAAACTGGTTATCGTAACTTGAGGGAATATCCTATCTGGGATCACCTGGGGTGGACCACACTATCGTTGGGATACATCATGCTTCTGAACGCGCTGACAATCATGCTTTACACCAGCAATTATTCAGTGGCAAGCTGGTGGTTTGTCGGCACGACCATATTGTTATTCGTGGTATACTCTGTGTTGGATATCATGGCCAACACTAAAAGACTGAAAGAAAAGGGCTGGAAACTTGGGTTCTATTTGGCGTTGATGTTTCTTGGAGCTATTCTTCCTATAGTTGCAGGATGGGTTTAGACTTCTTCCGAATGCTTTGGGGGCGGCTGCGTAATTTGTTTTACATTCCCCATGCTCTGGCATAAAACAGCATCAATTATCCGGCATTTATCGGATACTATATGAGCCGTTCGCATGAAGCCGACCGCCTAATTGAGAGTTTTACTGGTACCGGCCATGGTTTCATAGTGTTTCGGTTCGTGGGTAGTATCACTGCGAAACCCGACGGCGGCTTATGCGCGGGCCGTTATGGTCCGCAGCTTTAGCATCAACTACAAATGGAACCACCTCACCGAACTGGAGACCTAAACACAATAGGGACTGCAGGAGATGCAGTCCCTATTCCCACTAGAAGCAAGCGATAGAATCAGTTGGCGGCTTCTTCGACCGCCAGATTACCTGGCTTCCCGAAATTTTCGTATTTGTGGACCCAATGTAGAACGCGGCTTAGCCCTGCTATCGCTGGACTTCGCTCCACAGGTCCGGGACTTGGCCCCGCTCAGGCGGGATTTCACCCCACTGACGTGGGACTTCATCACTAACCGTCCACGTAGTGCTTCCAAGACGCTATCAGACGCAAGTCACTGGACGTGGAGACCACACTACCAAGACACACAGCCCCTGTTTGTGGAGCTACCTTCATCCCTTCTCCTGATATTCTCCACCAGTTTGCCAAATCAACCAGGTGGCAGGTAGCTTCTGGCTGGTCTTATGCTTCCTGAAGTCTGGGACGAAATTTATAGCCATAGATGATCAACCCCTCGGGGCCTTCTTCGCGGATTTTGCGAGTGACCATCTCCACTGGCTGGCCGATGGCTACTTCCTCCGGCTCCACATCAGTCAGTTGGGCGGTGACCAGCGGGCCCTCCTCCAGCTTGACCAGGGCTACGGTATAAGGTGTGTATTCCTCATATCCCGCGGGCGGGTTGTAGATGGTGGAGTGCGAGAATATCTCCCCCCGCCCGCTGAATTGGAAAGGGGTTTGGGCTTCCTGCGTGCAATAAGGACAGACATCCCGCGGCGGGAATATCTTCTTGCCACAGTCGTCGCAAACCTCCCCCACCAGGGCATAGCGTTGGCTTCTTAGTCTCCAGTTGCGTGCGATGTTCATCTGAAATACCTCCAATATCTAAGTCGATTTATGCTGGTTGTTGATTGCTCTATCCGCGTTCGAGGATGTGAGTGACAATAGTTGCGCCACTGCCTCCGATGTTTTGAGCCATCGCCAGGCGGGCGTTGGGGATCTGACAGCCGCCGGCTTCACCCCGTAACTGTTGCACCGCTTCCACAATTTGATAGATACCTGTGGCGCCTACCGGATGCCCGCGCGCTTTGAGTCCGCCCATGGTGCAGATGGGGATGTGCCCATCGGGCCGGATGTCACCATTGACAGCCAGTTGCCAGCCCTTGCCCCGTTCGGCGAAGCCGGTTGCCTCCAGGCTCAGGGCCGCCATAATGGTGAAAGCGTCGTGCAATTCAAACAAGTCAATCTCGTTAGGCCAGACGCCTGCCTGCCGGTAGGCGCGCTGTGCCGAATCTTGGGCCGCCTGCAGCCAGAGGGGGTCGCGCCGGTCGTGGATGCTCAGGCTGTCGGTGGCCATGGCGCTGGCTGCGATGCGCACCGCGTTATCGGTGAACTCGCGCGCCTGCTCGCTGGGGCAAAGGATTACCGCTGCTGCCCCGTCTGCCATGGGCGAAGAGTCCAGCAGATTGATGGGATCGGCTACCATCCCCGCTTTCTTAAAAGCCTCTAAGCTGATCGGCCGGGGGAACATGGCGTTGGGATTGCCAACTGCGTTGGCATGCGAGTTGATGGCAAAGCCGGCGAAATCCTCGTGGCGCACGTTGTACTCGTACATGTAACGGCGCATCAACAGGGCGTTGAGAGCCACAAAGCTGACGCCGTGGATTGCCTCATAGTCGGCGTCGGCGGCCTGCGCCAGGCCACTGGTCAAGCGGTTTCCGACGTCATCCGTCATCTTCTCCACGCCAGCGCAAATGACGATGTCTTGCAAGCCGCCGGCAACGGCTATATAACCTATGCGCACCGCGGCCGCACCGGCGGCACACGCGCCCTCGATTTTAATTGCCTCGATGCCTCGCAGCCCGGCGAAGTCGGCGACGAGGGGTCCCAGGTGCGACTGGCCGCTGATTTCTCCTGACAGCATGTTGCCCAGGTACAGCGCGTCGGCCCGCTCAACGCCGGCATCTCGCATCGCCGCGGCGATCGCCTCGTAGGCCAGATGTCGCAGGCTGCGCTCCCAATGTTCCCCGACGGGGGTTTGTCCGATACCAATGATAGAAACGTCACGCACTACTGTAACTCCGATTGTATGATTTCTAGGGGCTGGGGGCTGGAGGCTGAGCGATGATGGACAGAAGCCCCCAGCCCCCAGCCCCTATATCATTGCATTTGTAACTTTCTTCGAAAACGCACGTAAGTGGCGTAATCAATCGCCTTGCGGCGGGCGATGTAATCCTGTGTCTTAGGAGCGCGGCTCTGGCGTTCTGTGATGAGGTCGGTGACGCGCAGGGCGAAGGCATCGCTGCCGGCCCCGGAGCCAAAAGAGACAGCCAGGATGGTCTCTCCCGGCCTGGCCTCATCCAGAATAGCCGTCAGCCCCAGCATAGCCGCGCCGGCGTAGGTGTTGCCTACCACCGGGCAGAGCAGTCCGGTGGTCCATTGTTCTTGCTTGAAGCCAAGCATTTTGGCTGCCCGCTGAGGGAACTTGGCATTCGGCTGGTGCAACACTACGTACGTGAAGTCAGCCGCCGTGCGTCCCATCTGCTGCATCAAATGCTTGCCGGCCGACGTGATGTGGTGGAAATACGCCGGCTCGCCGGTGAAGCGTTGCCCGTGGCTGGGATAATGCATATAAGGGCGACGCCAAAAGTCGGGCGTGTCGGTCACGTAAGAAGAACTGGCCTCGAATACAGCCAGACTCTCTTCAACCGGGCCGATGAGGAAGGCGGCGCCGCCGGCTGCCGCCGTGTATTCCAGTGCATCCCCGGGCCGTCCCTGGGCCGTGTCGGCGCCAATTCCCAGCGCGTAATGAGCCATACCGCTGGCCACAAATCCGATGCCAGCCTGCATGGTTTCGGTGCCAGCCTTGCAGGCGAACTGCCAGTCGGCGGCCTCGGTGTACGGCGTGGCCCCAATCGCCTCGGCTACGATGGTGCTGGTCGGCTTGACGGCGTAGGGATGGCTCTCGCTGCCTACCCACACCGCGCCGATGAGCTGCGGGTCTATTGGCGCCCGGGCCAGGGCATTACGCGCCGCTTCCAGGGCGATAGTCATAGCATCTTCGTCAGGGCCAGCCACTGCCTTTTCCGTGATTGGCAGGCCTCCCTCGCCCCCCTTCCAGACGCGAGCCACTTCGGTCGCCGGCAGCCGGTAGCGGGGGACGTAAGCTCCATAGCCGACGATACCGACCTCGGTAGATGGTCTCATAATTCCGTACTGCGTATTGCGTACTGCGTATTCCGGATTCAGCATTCCCTGTCTCGTATCTTACATCTCTTGCTATTTATGGATCTGGCGCTTCACTGTCTCGCCGATTTGCTGATTTGCTGTTTTGTTGATTCGCTCATTCGCTGAGTATCTCCTGTGCCCGATCCAGCCGGACCCTCCGCTCTTGGACGAGCTGGGCAGCCACTCGCTCGATCTCGTCGCCAGTGGCGCCGGCCGCCATGGCAACCTGCCGTGCGTGCAGGCTCATGTGTCCGCGCTGGATACCCTCTGTTGCCAGGGCACGCATGGCAGCCAGGTTCTGCGCCAGGCCCACGGCCACGATGATCTCGGCCAGCTCGCGCGCCGTCTGCACCCCCAGAATCTTGAGTACAACTTTGGGCAATGGATGAACTCGCGTCGCGCCGCCGACGATGCCGACCGCCATCGGCATTTCCAGAGTGCCTACCAGATCATCCTCGGGAGTCTTCTCCCAATGTGAAAGGGAAGTGTAGCGCCCACTCCGGGCGGCGTAGGCGTGAGCCCCGGCCTCAATGGCGCGCCAGTCGTTGCCGGTAGCCAATACGACGGCGTCCACTCCGTTCATAATGCCTTTGTTGTGTGTCGCCGCGCGGTAGGGGTCGGCAGCAGCCAAGGCATAGGCTTCGACGATACGATTCACCACCTGGTATCCCTCGAAGATATGCCCGTCAGATTCGAAAGTAAGCGCACTGGCCGGCACCACGCATTTGGCGCGGGCCAGGCGCCGGTCGGCCAGGTTGCTCAGGATGCGCAGCAGTACCCGGCCGCCGGTGACCTCTTCGACCAGAGGCGCCAGCGCTTCGGCCGCTGTGTTCACAGTGTTGGCCCCCATCGCGTCGCGGGTATCATAGATCAGGTGAACCACCAACATGGGCCCGGCGGGGCTTTCTTCAATGGCGCGCACTTCTATATCTCGAGCGCCGCCGTGCAAGCTGACGACGACCGGGTCGGTCTGGTTAGCCAGGTCCAGCAGGCGCTCCTTTTGTGCCAGAAGTTCAAAACGAGCCGCGTGCAGATTCGGCACGTCGAGTAGCTGCATCTGAGCGATCATCTCGGGGGAGGTAGACGACGTAACAAAGCCGCCGCCCGCCCGCGCCAGCTTGGCAGCAAAACTGGCACCGGCTACCACGCTTGGCTCCTCGATGACCATGGGCACCAGTACGTCGCGCCCGTTGATCATGAAATTGGTGGCGATGCCCAGCGGCAAACTGTGCAGCCCTACCACGTTCTCAATCATGTGGTCAGCCGTCTCGGCGTCGAGGCCAGCCGCTCCCCGCAAAATCGCTTGTTCATCGTCCGTCAGGCCCGCAGCAGCGGCTACGATTGCTGACCGCTCCTCAACGGACCGTTTATAGAAGCCGGACAGGCGAGATGATTGAGGCATTCGGTTACGCTCTCTCTTGTCTTGAGTGAGTTGAAAATTCCCAAATTGTCTCTAGTACACTGTAAGGTTAATCTTGAGATGTCATCCTGAGCGCAGCAAAGGATCTCGTTCTTGCACAACCTGAGTCTTCCTGTGCAAAAACGAGATTCTTCGCCTGCGGCTTCCCCAGAGGGGACCCTAGTGGCAGAATGACATGCTTTGCAAAACTTCCTTTACAATGTACTAGGCTATTGCACTGCAAATGCTCAGGGAACCAAAAAAGCAGCCACCCAAGAAGCTTTGACTGCTATTTTAATCACATTATAGCATAGAGGTACTGTCAAAAACTATCAAACTGGGCCCAATCGGGCATGTTATTGCTGCTTTACTCGGTTACACGAATTATGGTATACTGGAAATTGAGGCTTGCCCACGGTCCCGAGCGCCCGATGGTCCCCTGCACAGGGGAAAGCCCCCCACGGGGCTGCACAGCCCCACAGGGGGGCTTCGCTCGGGAAAGCCCCCCCACGGGGCTACACAGGGGAAGGGAAGAACATGGCGATTGATTATTTTGTACCCGGCATAACGCCTGCAGGGACCGGCCTGCTCGATGACCTGCTACCCGTATGGCCGGACGGCGTTGCCACACATTTCGTCGAAATCTACACCCATCCCGATGGAATTGTGCTGGACCCTTTCGCGGTGAGCGACATTCCCATCCGCGAAGCGATGGCTGCCGGCCGGCGTGTCATCGCCACCAACAGCAATCCCCTGGTTGTCCTGCTGTTGCGGGAACGCCTGGCGCCACCTGAACCGGCTGTTTTGAGCGCTGCCGTGACCCGCCTGGGCGATAGCTTGAAACGCGGTGTTCCCCTCCGCGAACACCTGGACCAGCTCTATCGGACCCACTGTCCCGCCTGCCACCGCCAGGTAGTGGCCGACTACTTTGTCTGGTCACGAGAGCCTGCCGACCCGCGCCAGAAGTGGGTTGACTGTCCAGCCTGCGGTCAAACCGGGCTGGCGGCGGTGGACGAAGAGGATTTGGCCGTTCTTGACGAGGTGGAGACACGCGGCCTGCATTATTGGTACCTGCTCAACCGGGTGGCGCCCTCCGCGAAGTCTCCCCCGGATGCCGAGGCTCGCGCCCACGTCGAGACCTTGCTGGAGCTTTATACCCCGCGCGCGCTTTACGCAATCGCTGACCTGTTGATGAAGATCGAAGCTATCTTCGACCTGGAGACCCAGGCCCATTTGAAGGCAGTATTGCTCGCCTGCCTGAGCGCAGCCAGCAATCTTCATTCCCTCGACCCGGGGTCGCAGGCCGAAGCTCTGGCTCGTCTCACTTTGGATAGGCTTCAGCCTCCCCTGCGCTTCGTCGAGCGCAACGTCTGGCGCCTGTTCGAGGCGGCCGCCCACCAACACGCTGCATCTGCTCCCACCACGCCGCCGCTCTCTCTCCAGGTCGATTTGCATTGGGCCACTAAGTTACCTTCTTCCCCCCAGGGGTTAGTGTGGGTACACAACCTGGGGGCCGGTGCGGTAGGGCGTGGTTTGGTATCCGAATCGGTCTCGCTGGTGCTCGCCGCTCCTCCCCGACCCAACCCGGTCTTCTGGTCGTTGAGTTACCTGTGGACCGGTTGGCTCTTCGGTCCCGACGAAGCCGCCAAACTGAAGGTTTTAGCATTGCAGAAATGGCCCGACTGGACCTGGTATCAAGCGGTGATGACAGCCGCGCTGCGTGCCTTGCGTCCTGTGTTTCGATTTGATGGCACGTGTGTGTTGGCCTTTCGCACAGCGTTGCCACAACAAGCCTCGGCGATAGTCCTGGCGGCTCTGGCCGCCGACTACGAGGTCGAAAGTTGGCAGCACCGCGCCACGGCCGAACATCAGTTCACCCTGGTCCCCGGCCCCCTCCACGCACCCCGTACTCAAGAGCCGGAGATGCTGCGTCCCCGAGTGGTCGCCGAGAGTGCTAAGGCTGCCGCTGATTTTGTGCGCGCCCGCGGTGAACCATTACAGACGGAAACATTGCATATTGCCGCCTGGCACCGTCTCATGCGCAAAGGATTGCTGGAGACCGTGCAGGCATCTCTGCCAACGAGCCGGGCCTTAGGTTGGTTGAACGCCGCAATCGGCGAGGGGTTGGAAGCTGCGCAGAGGAGCGACCTGTTCATGGTGCCCGATGACGACGGCCGGCCCCTGGGGTGGTGGCTGAATAAAGTCGGCCGTCAAGTAGCCAATCCGCTCAGTGACCGGGTGGAGGAAGCAGTGCTCGTCGCGTTACGCGACGCCGACGCCAAGAAAGGTGAGCCTATGGAGGAAGCGGCGTTCGTCCAGGCCATCTATCGCCGCTTCAATGGTCCACTGACTCCCGATGCCGGGCTGGTGCACGCCTGTTTGGAAGCCTATGGCGAAGAAACGTCATCCGGTCGCTGGCAGCTACGTCCCAATGAACGAGAGGAAGCGTGGCGAGAAGGGATGAAGGCCGGCATAAGTGACCTGTTGGCGCTGGGTGAACGGTTGGGGTACCGTGCCCGTCAATGGGGACGGGACTTCGAGGTGGTGTGGGAGGAGGAAGGGCGACCTTGGGCTACTTTTGACTTGATCGCTACCGCCAACGTGGCCCGTTTCCTACCCCGCGTAGACTCCTCCCCCTCTCAGCCGGAGACCCGCTGGCGCAACCTGGTGATCCCCTCCGCCCGGACTGGTCTGTGGCAACACAAACTGGGGACGCAACCCTGGCTGGCGCAGACGATAAAAGCCCGGGGCTGGACTTTCATCAAACTTGAATATCTCCAGAACCTGGCTGCCAGCGACGAGTTGACCCGTCACGACTTTAAGGCCGTCGTCGGTCTGGTGCCCCTGATCGAGAGCGGTGAGGGGCAGTTGCCGCTGTTTTAGAAATAGTTTCAACAGATTCGCGGCAGTTGCTCGCCGCTGAGCATATCCACCACGCGCATGCCTCCGATCCGGCTGCGCAAGAAAACCTTCCCGGGATGGTTCTCGACCACTTCCCCAATGACCGCCGCCTCCTGGCCCAGGGCATGATCGCGCATGGCGGCCAAAACGGCCTCGGCCGCCTCCCGGGCCACGATAACCAGGCACTTGCCCTCGTTGGCGACGTACAGGGGGTCCAGGCCCAGAATCTCGCACGCCCCACGCACTTCCTCCTGGATAGGGATGCGCGCTTCCTCCAGCCGGATACCGACCTTAGCCTGGGCTGCTATTTCGTTCAGGGTGCTGGCCAGCCCTCCCCGGGTTGGGTCGCGCAGCACGTGCACCTGGTCGCCGGCTACGTCGAGGATGCGGGCTACCAGATCGTGCAGCGGGGCCGAGTCACTTTCCAGGGCCGTCTCAAATTCCAACCCCTCCCGCACAGACATCACGGCGATGCCGTGAACGGCAATAGGACCGTTGATCAGCACCACGTCGCCAGGTCGGGCGCGGCGCGGCGAGACGTACACTCCCTCCCGGACCAGTCCCAGGCCCGTGGTGTTGATGAACACCCCATCGCCCTTTCCCCGGTCTACCACCTTGGTGTCGCCGGTAACGATAGGCACGCCTGCCTCCTGTGCCGCCCGTTGCATCGACTGAACGATCCGCCATAAATCGTCCATAGGCAGCCCTTCTTCCAGGATGAAGCCTGCCGAAAGGCCCAGGGGCTGCGCACCACACATGGCCAGGTCATTGACCGTGCCGTGCACGGCCAGCGAACCGATGTCACCCCCAGGGAAGAACAGAGGGCTGATCACAAAAGAATCTGTGGAGAAGGCCAGTCGAACTCCGTTAATCTCCAACAAAGCACCATCGTGGAGAATCTCGAGAGCCGGGTTGTCGAAGGCTGGCAGAAACATGCGCTCGATTAGCATTTGCGTCAAGCGCCCACCGCCACCATGGGCCAGCAGCACCGTGGGATAGTCACTGATAGGAATTGGGCATTGCAGGCTGAAATCCACAGGAGTATCTTGTTCCATTACTTTCTCCCGTATTGATAATAAGCAGCGCATGCCCCCTCGGATGAGACCATCGGCGCGCCCAGGGGGTGCTCCGGGGTGCAAAGGGTGCCGAAGGCACTGCACTCGTGGGGTTTTTTAAGACCTTGCAGAATCTCACCCGCAATGCACAGAGACGACTCGTGGACTGTCACGCTGCCCACGTTAAAGCGTTGCTCGGCATCGAATGGGACAAACTCCGGTCGCAGGCAGTAGCCACTGCGCGGGATCAAGCCAATGCCCCGCCACTGGCGGTCACATACCTGGAAGACCTGCCCCATCAATCGCTGGGCGGGCACATTCCCCTCCCGGGTGACCGAGCGGGTATATTGATTCTCCACCTCCCAGCGCCCTTCTTCCAGAGCTCTGAGAGCCATGTAAATCCCCTGGAGCAGGTCCAACGGCTCGAAGCCTGTGACCACAATCGGCACGCGATACTTCTCGGCGATGGGTTTGTACTCCCAATAGCCCATCACCGTGCAAACGTGACCCGCCGCCAGGAAACCTTGCACCTTATTGCCGGGGGAGCCCAGGATAGCCTCTATTGCCGGGGGCACCAGCACGTGCGCGCAAAGAATAGAAAAGTTGGTCAACCCCATTTGCCGCGCCTGCCAGACGGCCATCGCGTTGCCGGGTGCGGTCGTCTCAAAGCCTACGGCGAAGAAGACCACCTGGCGTTCTGGATGTTTCTGCGCTAACTTGACGGCATCCAGGGGAGAGTAGACGATACGCACGTCACCGCCCTGGGCCTTGACGCTGAGCAGATCAGCCTCGGAGCCGGGCACACGCAGCATATCGCCGAAGGAGGTAAAGATGACCTCCGGTCGCCGCGCAATCAGAATGGCTCTGTCGATCAATTCCAGGGGTGTGACACAAACCGGACAGCCCGGGCCGTGGATCAGAGTCACCTCCGGGGGCAACAACTGATCAATGCCAGACTTGATAAGCGTGTGGGTCTGGCCGCCGCAAATCTCCATAATCGCCCACGGCCGGGTAACCAATTGCTGAATGGCCTGGATGAATCTCTGGGCGTCCGCCTCATTGCGGTACTCATCGATAAATCGCATTTCGACACTCCGCGCGTAAAACGTAAAGCGTAAAACGTAAAGAACCACTACGCATTACGCTTCACGTTTTACGTTTCATGTCTTACGTTTTACTCTGACTGAGGGGCCTCTAACTCAGATAGCTCCTGCATCTCTCTCAAAATCTCGAAGACTTCCATAGCCTCTTCTTCGTCAATTACGCTCAGGGCAAAGCCGGCATGGACGATGACGTAATCACCTACTTGCGCTTCGGGTACATAGGCCAGGCAGGCCTCCTTGATGATGCCCCCAAAATTAACCCTGGCCATTGGCATGCCCAAAGGGCTCTCCCCAATCATCTCAACCACTTTTCCCGGTACACCAAGACACATTCTCAAACCTCCGTTTCACATTTCACGTTCCAGCCGCGCCGCAGCCACGACCACCTGCCCCAGGCTGATGCCGCCGTCGTTGGGCGGTACTTGGCGCTGGAGCAATACCTGGAAGCCAGCGTCATTCAGTCGCCGGGCCGCACGCTCCGTCAGCAACCGATTCTGAAAGCAGCCGCCGGTCAACGCCACCCGGAGCTCTCCCACGGTTTGGGCCACGGCCAGGATCGCATCTACCAGGGCATTGTGGAACCGTCCTGCAATGATACCAGGCTTTACACCCTGCTGCAAGTCCTCCAACGTCGCCTCGACCAGAGGCTGCCAGTCAAGAACGACCGCCGCCGACCGACCGCCGACCGCCGTCTCATCCCTGGTGGTCGTCTGCCGTCTGCGGTCAGCCGTCTGCGGCCTGTGAGTTATGGCGATGGGATACGCATCCTCCACTTCCCCATCGACCGCAAATTCCAGGGCCATGGCCGCCTGGCCTTCAAAGGTTACCTGCTGGTGAAGGCCGACCAGGGCGGCGACGGCATCGAACAGGCGCCCGGCGCTGGTGGTGAGGGGGGCGTTGAGACCCCGGCTCAGCATTTGGGCCAGCAGCCTCCGCTCGGGGGGGCTAAAAGCCCGCACCGGAGCCAGGTCTTCCCGATCCAGAACCGCTTCACCGTAAAGTTCCCACAGCAGGGCGAGGGCCACACGGCGGGGTTCCTTGATGGCCGCGTCACCGCCGGGCAGCCGGAAGGGGCGCAAATGGGCGACGCGGGTGAAATCGGCCGCATCCCCCAGCAGAAACTCCCCACCCCACACGCTGCCATCCGTGCCGTAGCCCGTGCCGTCCCAGGTCACTCCCAGGGCCGGCTCCTCTATGCCGTTCTCCGCCAGACATGCCGCCAGGTGAGCGTGATGGTGCTGGACAGGAATCAACGAGATTGGAGATTCGGAAACGTTCAAGCTCCAAGCCCCAAGCTTCAAGCTCTGCTCTTGAGCCCAGCGGGTGGAGAGATAATCTGGGTGCATGTCGTGGGCGATGGCAACGGGCGTGGCCTCGTAGAGACGCAGGAAGTCGGCTATGACGCGCTCGAAGGCGGCCATCGCCTCCGGGGTCTCCAGGTCGCCGATGTGCTGGCTGATGAAAACTTGCCGGTCCACGCTGAGGGCCACCGTGTTTTTGAGATGAGCGCCCACGCCCAGGATGGTCGGCAGCGGACGCGATACCAGCACTGGCAGGGGCGCATAGCCCCGTGCCCGGCGTAACAGTCGCGGTTCGCCCTGCACCACCCAGGTCACGCTGTCGTCCACGTGGCGGGCGATGGGCCGGTCGTGGACCAGGAAGAGGTCGGCGATGTGGCCCAAGCGCTGGATCGCCTCTCGCTCGTCGGTGCAAATCGGCTCGTCGGCCAGATTGCCGCTGGTGGCGACCACCGGGAAGTCCAGCTCGCGCAGCAAGAGGTGATGCAGAGGAGTGTAGGGAAGCATTACCCCCAACGTCGGGTTGCCGGGAGCTACCTCCTCGGCCACAGGCGCTCCTGGCCGGCGCCGCAGGAGCACGATGGGTGCCTCCGGGGAGGTGAGAAGCGCCTTCGCCTGGGGCGAAATCTCGCACAGGGTCCGCGCCTGCTCCAGGTCGCGGGCCATCAAGGCAAAGGGCTTGTCGTGCCGGGGCTTGCGTTCGCGCAGCCGGGTAATGGCCGCGGCGTCCCGGGCGTCGGTCATCAGGTGAAAGCCCCCCAGTCCCTTAACGGCCACAATCTGCCCGTTGCGTAGGGCATCGGCCGTGCGGCGCAGGGCGTCGTCCCCTTCAGCGACCAAAGACCAAGGGCCGACGACCAAAGCAGATTGACCTTCTGTCAACGATACCCGTTCGTCCTCCGTCCTTCGTCCTTCGTCCCGCCTACGCGGGGCTTCGTCGCCGCTTTGTCCTTCGTCCCGCCTACGCGGGGCTTCGTCGGCCAGTGGTGGTCGTGCATACAGGACCAGGCGCGGCCCGCAAACAGGGCAGGCGTTGGGTTGGGCATGAAAGCGCCGGTCGAGAGGGTTCTCATACTCGGCCTGGCAATCCGGGCACATAATGAAGCGGCGCATGGTGGTGTTGGGCCGGTCGTAGGGCAGCGCCTGGATGATGGTGAAACGAGGGCCGCAGTTGGTGCAGTTGGTGAAGGGATAGCGATAGCGGCGGTCGTCCGGATCGAAGACTTCGGCCAGGCAATCGGCGCAGGTGGCGATGTCGGGCAGCACCAGGACCGTCTTGGCGCCATGCTCCTCGCTGTGCCGGATCTCAAAGCCGTCGTAGCCTACAGGATCGAGCCAGGCGCTGTCCAGGCTGTGGATAATCGCCCGAGGAGGCTTTTCAACCGATACTCGCTCCAGAAAGCGAGCCAGGTTGGCCTGGGGGCCTTCGATCTCGATGAAGACGCCGCGCGTATCGTTGATGACCCAGCCGGCGAGAGCCAGATCCGTAGCCAGCCGATAAACAAAGGGTCGGAAGCCGACCCCCTGAACAGCACCGTGAATTTCAACCCGCAAACGTTGCCTTGAGGATACAGACGTTTTATCCAAGAGCACTCCCCACCGGAATTCTGGTGCCAGCAACGCAAAGTTTTTCAAAATGGTTATTAGGGCCGACTGTAATCCGTTGTTTCAATTGTCTACCTCGTACTATCTCAGCATGCGCCAATCAGTTTGCATTGTCGTCCAGGTTAGTCAATATGCACCAATGCGCTCCACACATCGGCGACACACGGTACTTACTCTGTTTGGAGGGTGAGAAAGGCTTCATCACGCGAGTTGAGAGAGACGATGCTTTTGGCCTGGTTCGTCGGCTGAGATTATACCACTGCGAGGCAAGTGCGTCAACGCAACTGGGGCCCAGAATTTATACTTCGTGTGGGAAATGGCTAAGGTGTATTTCATCTCGGTTGGGAAGTGGTCGCGCTTTCCCTGATTTGGTCGAAAAACGGCCCGCGGTGGTGCAATGTATGCTCAAAAACATGTTTACCTGATTTCCCCATCGACTGAGAAAGTTGACAATGGAATGGCATCGTTGGGAAGTCTCTCTCCTCGAGCATCAAAAGCGGGCAATCTCTGCAACGTATCAAGCTGATAGAGACCCAGAACGAGATAATATTCCCCCTGGGGCAGATTAGTCGGAAGTGTCAGTCGGTGTATGTCTTCCACAACTTCTCCCGGCGACCAGAGGTGGGTCGGATAATAGCCGTTAATGGGAGGTTCATCCCAGCTTGTCACAAGCTGGTCATCTTGATTTAAGAGATGAACAAATACCGTGTAGTCAGTTGATGTATCTGTTAGCCCCTCCCAGTACAGTGTCAGGTCCAGTGCACTCCCCGGGTTATAAGGTGGCGTCCTGTTAATGGAATGTCCGACCAGCCTTATTTCCTCCCCCAGGGTAAACTCTGGCATACCCGATGGTTTGCTTGGCTTAGAGTCAGGCCGGCTCAGCTTTGCTTCACCCAGTTTCAGCCGACCGATTTCGCTGCCGGGTCGGCCGTATTTGGGCAATACGAACATCGTGGGC
>JAHELX010000633.1 GCA_024643945.1 Anaerolineales bacterium | reverse complement strand
ATCGGCGTGGTGCGGTTTGAAGGGCTGATCGACGCTGCCAGTGCGCGGCAAATGGGGACAATTCTGGACGCCGCCCGCCGGGATGATCGCGTGGTGGGGGTGGTGCTGGAGATCAGCAGCCCTGGCGGCGATGCCGGGCGCAGCGAAAAGCTCTATCATGCCATGTTGCAACTGCGCCAGCAAAAGCCCCTGGTGGTGGCCATAGACGGCACTGCGACCAGTGGCGGCTATTACATGGCCGTGGCTGGCAATAAGATTTATGCTACGGCCAGCAGTGAGGTAGGCAACGTGGGTGCCTTCATAGGTCGCCCTTTCGATCCGGAAATCTGGCCAGGCCTGTTGGCCACTGGCCCCTTCAAGCTCAGCGGTGGCAGCCGTTTCGACAGCGTTTATCGCTTGGAGTTGGTCAAAGAGGCCTTTGTGGGCAGTGTCGTGCATCAGCGGAGCCATTCGCCCTATAACCCGCTGCAAGTTGATGCCCGCACCGTGGCTGAAGCTCACCTCTATGTGGGCAGCGAAGCCCTGGCTGTCGGCCTGATCGACGCCCACGGCAGCCGCAGCGACGCCATCCTGGATGCGGCAGAGCTGGCCGGCGTCAAGAAGTACCAGGTGCTGGAACTGACCGACTACCTGGGCCTTTCGTTCGAACCGAGCCTCGAAGTGCGATCGCTGCTGGATGCTGCATTACCGGGCGCGGTCTTCCTCCTGGACAGCCGCGTCCCTCTGGATAGTATCACGCAGGCACAATGGGAGGCGGGCAGGCTCTCTACTCTGGGGAGTGAGAGCCCGGCGCGGGCCGGCGATGGGTTCTGGCCATACAATCCCAGAGGAGGTAGCCGCTGATGAGCGCCAACCTGCGCCGCTTGATAGTCTTACTCCTGGGCGCTCTCCTGGTGGCGGCGCCCCTCTTCACGCGTGTCGCGATCAATCGCTTTAACCGAGGCAGTTATCAACCACCGGCCATTGGACTGGCCGATCTGGCCGTCACCCCGATGCCCACGCCCACGGCCAGGCCGGCTCCCCAGGACGTGACTGCTCCAGAGGGTGAATTGAGCCAGGAACCCGTGTGGGTGGACCTGGCCCATTTCCCCGGGCTGAATCCCAACCAGTTTGAAGCGCTGGCTGCTGCGCTGGCCGCTCGGGGTGTCGGCTTGCGTTTTTGGGTCAGTAACATCGATCCTTCCAGCCTTGAGAGCGTTGAGAGCTTCCCTGATCAATCCGAGGACCTGGCCCCGCTTTTGCCAGATGCCAGCGGCTTGGTGATCGTCAGCCCTTACTTTCTGTGGACGCCGGCCGAGATTGCCCTGGTGGAGAAGTTCGTAGCCGACGGCGGCCGCCTGTTGCTGATTAGCGATCCGGACGTGCCGGGGGATAGTATCTGGAACATCAACAGCCTGGGCGAACCTTTTGGTGTAGTCTTCAACGACGATTACCTCTACGATCTGGGCAAAAACGACGGCAATTACACCCACTTCTTCCAGGGTGAATTCCTCGACCAGGCGGCCAAGCTAGACGGCAGCACGGTTGCCTTCTACGGCGCACGCAGTATCGGCGGCCCGGTCATCAGCCAGGTGCGCAGCGCCGATACCACCTTGAGCAGTTTGCGTAGTGGCCTCACCCGCTTCACGACACTGGCCATTGGCGGCCGGGAAACCAACGGCACTGCCGGCAATGTGCTGGCCATGGGTGACTTCGACGTTTTGACCGAGCCTTACGTGGCTCGGCACGACAACCACGTGATCCTGGAATTTGTGGCCGATTTCCTGGCCGGCGGCCAGCGGAAGCAGACGCTGGCTGACTTCCCAGGTTATCTGGGTAAGCAGGTGGCTCTGGTTTTCGGCGGAGACGGGGCGGTGGACGCCGAATTGCTGCTGCAAGGTGGCCTGGTACAGCAGCGGCTGGAGGAAACTGGCCGGTTACTGACCCTCTCCTCTGTCACTCCCCTGACGCCGACGACGCGGGTCGGCGAAGCGATTACCACCACAGGAACGATACCCAGTGCCACGAGGCCTTCGGTTGCGGTGAACGCAGTGAATGGCGAGGGCGTGGAGCCTCGAGACGTGATTTATCTGGGAACATTTCAGTCAGCGGACGCGGAGACAGCGCTGCTGGTCGAGGCTGGTATCCATCTGGTACAGGAGAGGGAAACGCCGGAAGCTGCAGCAACGGCAACACCTTTCCCCTTGTCGCCGGCCGAGGTTACTCCTACAGTAACGCCGGAACCCGGGGCGGGTGCTGTGACCCCCGGCGAAACGGCTACTTCGGAATCGCCGAGCCGGGATACTTCTGCACCGGGGAGCAGGCTGCTATTGGAAATGGACTCTGGGTTGCGCTTCCTGGCCCCAGAGACCGTGCTGATCCTGCAACAGGAACAGGCCGGTGGTAGCCAAATTGTGGCCGTGCTGGGGAATGATTCTCAGGCTATTGGCGCCGGCCTGAATCGTCTGCTTTACCACCGCTTTGACGGTTGTGTCAATTATGCTGAGATGGCCGTCTGTCCCTTCTTTAGTGAGGAGAGTACCTCGGGTGGCCCTGTTGATGCCGGCGCAATGACGCCCGGCACCTCCCCAGGCCAGCCGGGGGAGGGAGCGACACCCCCGCCTGGTGGCGGCGAAAGGCCTGGCGCGGGTGTCGCCATACTGGTAGTGGATGATAACGACCTGGCTGCACCTGATGAAGCCCCTGAAGGCGTGATTTACTTGCAAACCCTCACCAAGATGGGATTCGCGCCCGATCTGTGGCTTACCGCCGACCGGGGCAGCCCCAAGGAGACTGATCTGGCTGGCTATGATTGGGTGATCTGGAGCAGTGGGCTGTATGCGGCGGGTGGCCCGGACGGGGATGAACAGGAGATGCTGTGGAACTTTGTCTTTGGCGGCGGCAACTTGACGATCAGCGGGCGCAACCATCCTTTCGGCGGTGAAAGCCCCAAAGAAGCGTCGGTCATTGCCGACGTGGTGACAACAGGCGAAGTTCCTGAATTGGTGGCAGGGTTCCCGGATGAGCCCATTGAGCTCCCGGCCGGCTTACCGCCGGTCGTTCCCGTTGAAGAGGTTCAGGTGGGTGACGGCGGCCCGATTGTGGCAGTGGCACTGCGCCGGGGCCCGGATAGTGCCGACGCGGGAGCGCCTCTGATGCTTGCGTTGACCAACACGGGGGAACCGAATCCCGTGGAGGTGCATGTGCTGTTGCTGGGTATGCCGCTCAACTGGCTGCCGGAGGGCCACGACCTGCAACTGGTGGTGAACATGGCCTCCTGGACGTTGAGGGAGTAGCTTGACGGGGTGATTTTTTTAAACTTCATCACTCGTTTGTTCCACGTCATATGCGACTAAAGTCGCGACTACGAACCATCACAATTAATCTGACAATCTACGAACGCAGCGGATGACCTTTGGGTGATACTCCGCTGCGTTCTATTTATGGTAAAATATCTGGGAACCATCTTTTAGCGGACGGCGTCTTTAGGACAGAGCAAACAATGGGCAGTTGACGAAACACCTCTTGCTGCCCCGGTCTACCGGCACCACACTCGAGGAGGAATACCATGGATACCCAGCCCCCTGCCGTCAGCCCGCCTAATTCTTTTGATGCCAGCGCCTTTAAGTCCCCCGGGGGGAAACGCTGGCTGGCTACCGCGCTCCATCTGCTGCTGATCCTGATCGTAGTTGCCGGCTTCGTAGCGCTGCAACGGGTCATCACCATGCCGGATCGGGTGGACGACCAGCAGACGATCGTGGTGGGACAAACCCGCTTCGCCCCCGACAGCGATGCCTCGGTGCGCGTGGTGGTGCAAGACTTCGCCGCCGGCCAGCCCCTGGCCGGTGCCCGGGTGAAGGTCAGCCTGCAAGGGGATGGGAGCCCGGCTATCCCTCTCTTTGAAGGGCAGACCGACCAAACCGGCAGCCTGCCGGTCCGCTTCCACGTGCCGCCCGACGCGCCGCCCAAGGCACACCTCATCGTGGAGACCGAGTCGGCGGCCGG
>JAHELX010000632.1 GCA_024643945.1 Anaerolineales bacterium | reverse complement strand
GGTTGACAATTGTGGTGATAGAGTGGTCGCCATATCGCTCCTGCATAGCTGCCTGGATGGCCAGGGCTGCGCTGCGGTGTCCAAACCCGGCGTCGGCGGTCAGAATCAATATTTTTCGCTTGCGGTCGTCAAGCTTTGAAGGCTCCGGCATAATCTTCAAACCTCACGTCTCCAAGTTCTGATCTTCAGACTGGACACCCTACCAGGTAATGCGAAAGCGGCTGAACTCGCCGGTCGGCTGCTCGTAGTTGACTTCGACGCGGTCCACCTGGGCCGAAGGGGGGCCGATATGACACCAGTCTACTGCCCGCTGCACGGGCTTGTCTTCCCCTTCAAACACTGCCTCCACCCGGCCATCCCATAAATTACGCACCCAACCGGTCACCCCCAATTCCTGAGCTTTGCGCTGGGTGTACCAGCGGAAGTTCACACCCTGCACCCGGCCGGAGATAAACACGTGGGCGCGGGCCAAGCGCTTTTCAGATTCGGTCGCCATAGCTTCCTTCCCTAAACTAATGAGTGCGTGAAGCGTGAAACGTAAAACGTAAAACATAAGGCATAAAGCGTAACCCCTTTTCATTTTGCGTTTCACGTTTTACGTTTTACGTTTCACGTTTTACGCATCACGCTTCACGCTTCACGCCATTCAGTAGTCCCTGGATAACAAATGGCGGTTGCCAATGCGGACATTGGTCAACCCGGCAGCACGGGCCGCTGATAAGGCCGCCTCGGCGTGGCCCACCGACGTGCACGGCAGGTCTGGGACGTAGAAATTCGGTGCGAAGCCAAGGAGCGCGTAGGGGATATGAGGATTGAGGCTGGCGATGAAGCGGGCGATGCGTCCTACTTCGCCGGGCGTCACGTAGCCGGGAACTAACAACGTGCTGGCGACCACTAATGGCGGTTCAGGGCGCTCCGCAAAATGGGTGGCGGCACGCGCAAAGTTGTCCAAGGTGCGCCGGTTATCGGCACCGGTCAGCGCCAGGTGCAACCTCTCGTCGAAAGTTTTCAAGTCGAACTTGACGTTGCCCCCTGTCTCCAGCGACAGGCGCAGCGCCTGATCTATCAGCTTGGGATGTTGCGTGCCAGCCGTCTCCCAACAGACCACCACGCCGCGCTCGGCCAGATAGCGGGCCGAGGCGAGTGCATGCGGCATCTGGCTGGCCGGATCGCCGCCAAAGTAGCAGACGCAAAAGGTGCGAGCATTGGCACAATCGGCCAATTCGCGGGCGCTCATCCCATCACTGGCCACCGGGTCCACCCCCCGGAAGTGCCAGTTTTGACAATAGAGACAGTTCAAAGTGCAACTGGCGTAAAACACGGCCAGGTTGTGATAGCCGTAGCGACGGTGCCCGGCGCACACCCAGTCGGCGACGCAATTGGTGGGCAGCGAGTCCCGATACCAGTGGAGTACGCCCCGCCCCGGTGTACCGGCCAGATGGTGCAACCGTCCACGCCGGCCCCGAGGTAAGAGCGCAGCGGGCTGTGCCTCCGCCTGGTGCCCGGCTGGCACCTGGTTGACGCGCAGCCCGCAATAGCCTCGCTCTCCCGGCCCAATGACACAGCCCTGGCTGCATAGTGGGCAACGAATACCATCGACCGCTCGCGGCGATGCTTCGGGCAGACCAAAGGCGCGGCGTGTTTCGGCATGCGCGGCACGCACATGGGGACGCGCCTGATCAAAACGGGTGCGGATGCACGCCTCACACACGCTCAGATGTTCGATGATCAGCCGGGATTCGGTACCGCACAAAGTGCAACGCTGGACAGCATCCGTTGAACTCATCATCACCGGTGGTTTCCATCATACGTTATACCCACGTGCGGGTATAATTATTCTGACACACAGGTGCCCGGCACCTTGAAGGTGCCGGGCACATCTGACTCGGGCTAGCGGCAATACACCTAGCGCTCGGCACCAATCCCAATCGTAAGTCAGGGCGGATTCTACCATGCCCTTTGGGTATAGTATGCCCTTTGGGTATAGTATGCCCTTCGGGTATAGTATGCCCCTCGGGTATAGTATGCCCCTCGGGTATAATATGCCCCTCGGGTACAGCCTGCCGCGGTGCCGTCAAGCCTGGGTATCGGCGCCTATAGCTCACAATGTCCAGAGCGAGCGTAACTACTCAGGCCAGATAACCCTTGCGAAGGTTTCGTGAGAGTTTTCAGAGCGAAAATGCCTTGGCCTACCGAAAACTTTCCTGTTAGCAAGGTTATTCGAAACCTTCGCAAGGGTACCTGAGTAGTTACGAGCGAGCAAGTGATAAGTAGCAACCGATGCCCCTTGCTAGCTACTCCCTTGCCCGCCTGCTCTCTGCTATGGCACTACCACCTGCGTCGCCAGTAAACACAAACAACCCAATACCGTTACATTTCCCCACAGCAAGAGCGCCAAAAGCAACATCTGGCGACGATTAAGCGCGCCCCGATCCTCGGTTGGACTCTCGACTGCCACCTCAGTGAGACCAGATTCGACGTCCGGTTCGCTCACATACGGAACCGCCGGGTAGGACTCTGGTTCAGTTTTGGGCCTGGCCGGTCGTAAGTCTCGTAGCCACGGTGGCCGGTCTTGATCATCGTACATGACGCATCGCCTCCTGTTGCGCCAGGTGTACCTCTCCTTCAGCGATCAGCCCGTCTTTAGCATAACATAAAATTTGTAAATGTCAAGCCCCAGCGCGGGTATGTCCAACATTTTTGGCAGCCGCCAAGGATCTTCAGAAATCCTTGGCGGCTTCTTATGGCAAGCGCGATAGCCGCCGGTTATTTCGGCACAGAGTAGCCCATGCGGCGCAACTCTTCTTCCTTTTTGCGCCACTTGGGCCGGACTTTCACCCATAACTCCAGGAAAACGCGCGTATCCAGCAGCTTCTCGATCTCAGTCCGGGCTGTGCGTCCGATGTCTTTGAGCGTTCGCCCTCCCTGGCCGATGACAATGCCCTTTTGTGAATCTCGTTCCACGAAGATAGTCGCGCCGATGTAGGTCATGCCCTCGTCGCGCCGCTTGAATTCGTCGACGACGACGGCCAGCGCGTGGGGCACCTCCTGGCGCAGGCGACGCAATGCAGCCTCGCGGATCAATTCGGCAGCGATGAATCGAGTCTGCTGGTCGGTGATTTGATCTTCTGGATAATAGCGCGGCCCCAGCGGCAGGTGAGCCACGACCAGATCGAGCAATTCGTCTCGATTGTCACCCCGGGTGGCAGAAACAAGTAACCACGCCGCCGGCTGAAGCAGGGCCAGGTAGTCATCGGCGTAGGGACTCTCAGGCGAAGGCAAAAGGTCTGCTTTATTCAAGGCCATTACCACCGGCAATTCTTGGCCCCCCTCGCGGATAGCGTCGGCGACCAGTGCATCCTCTCCCGTCGGGGGGACGCTGGCGTCTACCATAAAGAGCACCACATCCGCATCAGGGATCGCCCGCACTGCCGTCTCGACCATGACCTCTCCCAACTTATGCAGCGGCGCGTGGATGCCCGGCGTATCCACGAAGACAATTTGCGCATCATCACGGGTGAGGATGCCCAGCAACCGATTGCGCGTTGTCTGCGGCTTTTCACTGACGATGGCGATCTTCTGGCCAAGATAGGCGTTCATCAACGTACTCTTGCCTACGTTGGGCTTTCCGACTACCGCCACAAAGCCAGAGCGGTGGTTGGGAGGAAGTTCTGTTTCCTCCAGATACATCTCATCTAACTCAGTGTCATTCATTAGATTCACCCTGGAGTCTCCAGACAGGAGACATCCTTAAAAGATTGGCAGGTGCCAACGCAATGGCCCAAAAGTAACTCTCCGTATTGTAGCTGAGAGCGCAGTTCAAGGCAAGGGACATGGCAGAGTCACAGCAACAGGGTACAAGCAAGACGGCGTCCCTGCTAGACGCAGACGCCGCCAGATAACGATATTCTTCGCCCCGGCCTGGGCATAGTGGCTTTCAGCGCATGTTAGACCAGGGGCGCCAGTTGACCTCGTGGCTGAAAATAAACCAGGCTTCTAT
>JAHELX010000631.1 GCA_024643945.1 Anaerolineales bacterium | reverse complement strand
ATGCCCGGCGAGATTCTGTACCGCTATCCCCACGAGTTCAGCGGCGGACAGTTGCAGCGCATCGCCATCGCCCGCGCCCTGGCCCTCAACCCCAAGTTCATCGTGCTGGACGAGCCTACGTCAGCGCTGGACGTGTCAGTGCAGGCGCAGATCATCAACCTGTTGCAAGAGTTGCAGCGCGAGCTAAAACTGACCTATCTCTTTATCACCCATGATTTGAGCGTGGTTCAGCACATCAGCGATCGGATTGCGGTGATGTACCTGGGGAAGATCGTGGAACTCAGCACCACTGAGGCCATCTTCCACGCAGCGCAACACCCGTACACACAGGCGCTCCTTTCCGCGGCCCCCAGCCTGGACCCTGAATTTCGACGAGAGCGCATCATCCTGAAAGGGGGTGTGCCTGATCCCGCGAACCCACCACCGGGTTGTAGCTTCCATCCCCGGTGCCCCGTGGCCGTAGAGCTCTGTTCGCAAATTGAACCTCCGTTCATCGACATCGGCAACGGACACATGGTTGCCTGTCACCTGGTTGGCGTGAAACGTGAAACGTAAAACGTGAAACGTGAAACGTAAAACGTGAAACGTAAAACGTGAAACGTAAAACGTGAAACGTAAAACGTGAAATGTAAGGGGGTTACGCTCTATGCCTTACGTTTTACGCCTTACGTTTTACGTTTTACGCCTTACGTTTTACGCCTTTACGTTTTACGAACTTCATCTTGGGTTATAAGACAAAATTTCGCTAAACGACACGAAAGGGAGGACATCAACATGCCACACGGTAAACTGGAAACTTTGCAAGACTGTGAAGATTTCGTTCGAGGCTGCCTGTTTATGGGAACCGGCGGCGGAGGTCGCGTTCAATGGGGGATGGGCATGCTCAAAGAAGCGCTCGAAGAGGGTGTGCCCCTGGAATGGGTGGACGTCGACGACATCCCCGACGATGCATGGACGGTGACTGCCTACGGCATGGGGTCCATCGCACCCGTCTCCCAGGAGACGCTGGACGAAATTGAGCGGCTGGGACTGGTGGATAAATTTGGCGACCGCTCAATAGAAGAGGCTGTCAAGGAGCTGGGAAATTACCTGGGCCAGCCTATTGGCTGCCTGGTGGCTGCCGAGTTGGGGGCGGGCAACACGCCGGCGCCGTTGGTCACCGGCGCGCGCCTGGGCATCCCCGTCGTAGACGGCGATTACGCCGGCCGGGCCATCCCGGATGAGATGCAGGGCACGCCGTATCTTTACGGCAAACAGAGTTGGCCCTTCGCCAGCGTGGATCAGTGGGGCAATGTCGCCATCGTCAAATACACCGTCAGCCCCCACATGCTGGAACGCATCGGCAAAATGCTGGCCGTCGCCGCCTACGGCAAGACCACCATGGCGGCCACCCCTCTCCCTGGCCGTGAGATGAAAGAGATCGTCGTGCGGGACACCCTGAGCAAATGCCTTGCCCTGGGGCGAGCCATGCGCCAGGCGCGGGAGAAGGGGAAGGATCCCATCGAGGCCGCATTGGAGGTCACCGGCGGCTGGCGCCTCTTTGAAGGAGTCGTCGCCCGCAAGGATTGGGAAGACCGGGATGGCTATATGTTCGGCACCACCCACGTTCAGGGTACCGGCGACTACGCAGGGCAGACGCTGGAGGTGTGGTTCAAGAACGAAAACCACGTCTCGTGGCTGAACGGGCAAGCCTGGGTTTGCAGCCCCGACCTGCTCACCCTGGCCTACCTGGAGAGCGGCGAAGGGACCACCAACACACTGATCAAAGAGGGGGACAAGGTGGTGGCGGTCGGTATGAAAGGGCTGGAAGCCTTCCGCACCGAGTTTGGCCTGAACCAGGCCTCTGGCCCGCGCTACTTCGGCTTCGACATCGACTACGAACCCATCGAAGACCTGGTAAAAGGGAGGCAATAACTATGGAATTCACTTTGGGCACAGAACCTCGCACCGAGTACTATGAGATCGAGCTGGCTCACGCCGCCCACAAGCTGGTGACGGAGGTGCGTCCGGTTCAGCCCGGGCAGCAAGTGCTCATCAGCGCCGACACCGCCTCGGATGCGCGCGTGGTGCGAGCCACAGCCGGTGCCGTCTACAGCGTGGGCGGGGTACCGACCGTCATCTGGTATCCCACGCTGCCCGCCCCCATGCAGGAACCGCCGGCGCCGCTGGGCAAAGCGGTTACCGGCGCCGACGTGTGGATCGACTTTGCGGTGGCCTACCAGCTTTATAGCCCCGCCTATCATGCCGCTATGCAGAATGGCTGTATCTACGTCTGCCTGACCGGGATGGATGTGGATATGATGGTGCGCACCATTGGGCGCGTCAACTATGCTCCCATGCAAGAGATGGCCACCCGCCTTTACCGAATGTCACAGGCGGCCGAGACCATCCGCGTCACCAGCCCGGCCGGCACCGACTTGAGAATGCAGGTGGACAAAGCCGGCGACCACTTCTGGGAACCACCTCCCGCCGAAGGCGGCTATCCCCAGATGTTGGGAGGACAGTCGGGCTTCATGGCCCACCGCAAAAGCTTTGAGGGCGTGTTGGTCTTTGATGGGACACTGTGGCCTCCGTCCGAACTGGGCGTGCTGCGCGCGCCGGTCCGGCTCGAGGTCGAAGGGGGCTATGTCAAAGACATCCATGGCGGGCCGGAAGCCACCCTCTTCGCGCGCTGGCTGGAGAGCTTTGGACATCCCGAGGCGTATCTGATGGATCACGCCTGCTACGGATTCAACCCGGGAGTCATCCGGCCCAGCGGGCGTATCCTGGAAGACGAACGCATCTTCGGCTGTATGCAATTTGGCGTCGGCGCGACCGAGTTCGGGTCGCCGGCCCATACGGATGGCGTGGTGCTCAACCCATCGGTGTGGCTGGACGAGATACAGATAGAGGAAGCCGGGCGCTACGTGCAGCCTGAACTGGTCGACTTGTGTCGCGCTATGGGCGCAGCGGGGTATTGAGTATGGAAACGTTGGAAGCGATTTTCACGCGGCGCAGTGTGCGCGCCTTCACCTCAGAGCCGGTGCCCGACGAGTTGCTGCGCCAGGTGTTGCAGGCGGGCGCCGCCTCGGCCAGCGGAGGCAACGTGCAGGCCTGGGGCTTCGTGTTGCTACGTTCGGCGGAGCGACTGGCCGCTTTGCGCTCGCTGGCACCTGGGATCATCGGCCAGCCGACGGCGGTCATCGCTATCTGCCTGGACAGCGAGCGGGCTGCCAGGCTGGGGGGCAGCGGCGGCGAGCGGCTGGCCTGGCTGGACATCGGCCTGGCCACCCAGAATCTGCTGTTGGCCGCCCACGACCTGGGCCTGGGGGCCTGTCCTATCGGCTCGTTGCACCGGCAGGGGGTTGCTGCCTTTCTCGATCTGCCGCCCGGCGTTCAACCGGTGCTGCTCATGGCGCTGGGGTACCCCCAGATCAAGCCGGCGTCACCTGGCCGGCGCCCGCTATCGGAAGTCTGTTTCCTCGAGGAATGGGGTATGCCCTATGGATAACGAAGTGTTGCGCCAGGATCTCTTCCTGCTGGTCGGCTATCTGCTGACCAGCGCCCACAATCTTTATGACGAGCCGGCGGGCTATGGGCCCTTTCGCCTGGTGGACGCTGCCGGGCGGCTTTTGGCGATCATGGAAGCCCACGGATTGGCCGACCCGTTTCTCACCCAACTGGAACGTGCCGTCGACGCCGAACGCTTCGGCCATAGCGACGACCAGGAACTGCGGGCCACCCTGAACGAACTCTGCCTGCAGTACGCGGCCGAACTTAAAGAACGATACTCCCCTTCTCCCAATACCGGGGAGAAGGGACGGGGGGGTGAGGGCTTGCCCCCTCAAATGTAGCTATAAATATCATACACAATCCAGGAGGATAACCTATGACCTGGCCTCAAAAAGAAGCCATCGCCCAGGGGGTGGTGGATATGCTGCGCGTGAACATGGGTCTCAAGCCGGGGGAGACGCTGCTGGTCGTGACCGACGTGGCGCGTCCCATCGACTGGCAAAACGAAA
>JAHELX010000630.1 GCA_024643945.1 Anaerolineales bacterium | reverse complement strand
ACGCTCCGGGACGGCCGTCGTCGCTGCGCTGGACCTGTATGGCGCGACGTACACGCTGCTCAACCGTCTCTTCGCCGAATTGGGAGCGGTGACGCGCTTTGTGGACGTGGCCGATCTGGCCGGGGTCGAGGCCGCATTGGCCGAAACTCGCCCGGTGGCGCTGGTGGCCGAGACCATCTCCAATCCATTGCTCAAGGTAGCCGACCTGCCTCCTCTGGCCGACCTGGCCCACCGTTACGGTGCACAATTGCTGGTGGACAACACCTTTGCTTCGCCCTATCTCTGCACGCCGCTGAGCTATGGGGTCGACTTCGTGATCCACAGTGCTACCAAGTTCATCGGCGGCCACGGCGACGTGATGGCGGGTGTGGTCGTCACTTCTGGCGAAAACCGGCGCGAGTTGTATGAACTCAACAAGCTGGTCGGCGGCGTGCTGGGCCCCTTCGAGGCCTGGCTGGCCATGCGGGGGGTGAAGACGCTCCCGCTGCGCGTGCGTCAGCAGTGCGCCAACGCCGTTCGCATCGCGGAGTGGCTGGCCGGGCATCCCCAAATCGCGCACGTCAATTATCCCGGATTGCCCGACCATCCCCAGCACGACCTGGCCCGCCAGCTCTTCGGTGAGCGGGGCTTTGGAGGGGTGCTCTCTTTCGAGATGGTCGGCGCAGACCAGGCGGCCGTTTTCCGCTTCATGGAGGCGCTGAAACTGTGCCTCCCCGCGACTACCCTGGGCGACATATATACCCTGGTCTTGCACCCGGCTACCTCCTCGCACCGCAGTCTGTCGGCGGAAGCACGGGCCCGGGTGGGCATCGGCGATGGCTTGCTGCGCCTGTCGGCCGGCATCGAGGATGCTGCCGACATCATCGCTGACCTGGAGCAGGCACTGGCGCTGCTGCAATAGTACACGCCAACAGAAGTCGCTGCGCCGTCAACTTATTCAGGGCCGCTGGCCCAGCTCGCCCAAGTCCTTGAGCACGACGGGCAGATAGACGTGGCTCGGCCCCGGTCCCGGCAACGGCTGTATCAGATGGCTGACGGAGTTACTCTCCTGGGGCTGCTGTGTTTGATAGCTGGCCATTGCCACCCTGTTGGTGATGACCGTGTCCCTGGTGACGTTTGCCGCCGTGACGTGCACGCTGTAGCTGACCGCGCCGCCCTGTTTGGGTAACATCCCCACGTCGAAGATCAGCGGGTTGGGACCGCTGACTCCGGCCCCGGGCATCACGTCTACGAAGTTCACATCTGGGTCCAGGGTGTCGGTCATGACGACGCCGGTGGCGTCGGCGGACCCATTGTTGGTGAGGGCGATGGTGTAAGTGATCAGGTCACCGGGAGCGACGGCTGAGCCGGTGCCTGGCGCCGCGACTTGGGTGATGCTGATCTCAGGCAAACAATTTCCCAACGCCATGCACATCACGTCGTGGATTTGGGTATTCTCGTACCCCCCGGCCAACAAGTCTGACCACGGCCCCAAACCGGTGGTTGGCACGTCGGCACCGGTGTGGTCTTCTGACTCCCAGTTGATGTAAAAAGGGGTTCCCTCTGGCAAATAGAAGGGGCCTTGCTCCCCTCCCACCAGGCTTACACTCATACCCCCCGTCTCGTGATCGGCGGTGACGATGACCAGCGTGTTGGAGACGGTTGAGGCGTAGGTTTGTGCCACGGCGATGGCCTCGTCTAAGCCGATGGTGTCAGAGATGGCATCGGTCGCATTGTTGGCATGGCTGGCCCAGTCTATCTGTCCGCCTTCGACCATCAGGAAGAAGCCGTCGGGGTCTTGGGAAAGGATGTCAATCGCCTTCTGGGTCATATCCTTCAGTGACGGCGAAAAAGGACGGGGCATGGCTTCGTCGGCGAAGAGGCCCAGCAGGCGGGTTGTCGAGGTGGGGACGGCGGTGAAGGCGGTTGCAGTGCACACGTGCGTATAGCCCGCTAGCAGCGCCTCGCCAATCAAGTTCCGTTCATCGAGCCGTTCACCTGGCCCGAAACAACCGGCCTCGTCGGTTGGAAGGAACTGGTTCTCACCGCCGCCGAGCAGCACGTCCACCCTGGCCTCCAGCATCTGGCTGGCGATCTCGGTCATCATATCCCGGTCCCCTACGTGGGCGGCAAAGGCGGCGGGCGTGGCGTGGGACACCTGGACGGTGGTGACCAGCCCCACAGCCATGCCTTTGGCCTGGGCTCGCTCTAGGATGGTCGTCAACGGGGTGCCGTCCGGGGCCTGTCCGATCATCCCATTGTTCGTCTTCACTCCAGTAGCCAGGGCGGTGGCTGCGGCAGCCGAGTCGGTAATGGCACCGTTGGCCGCGTGCGTGTGTGCCCAGCCCACAAACGGCATCCTATCCATAGCCAGCGCACCACTCCGGCCCACCGCCGACCAGCGGGCAGCAGTGCGGTGCGCCTCCCCCATCCCATCCCCGATAAACAAGATGACGGCCTGGGCCTGTGACCTCTTAGGCGCCTCGCCCTCGATAACGACGACTCGACCGATGCTATCGCCATTCTCATCGGTATCCTCGCTGACGTAAAGCCGGCCAGATTCATCTTGGATCACATCTTCAATGCTATAGAAGCCGGTGCAAAAGGGCATGTGGCTGCCGTTGGCTTCAACCCGGCTCAACATGCCGGCAACGCCGGTACCGCTGTCCGTATCTTCTTGGGCGACGTACAAAGGGAACTCGCCATCGGCAGCGAAACGCAACCCTTCGGGCGCAACCAGGTTGTTGGCGAAAAGAGTTCGTTGCCCTATGGCTGGATCCACGGTAAAAATGCTATTCTGAGTGTTTGGGGTGCCGACGCCGGATGCCTCGTTGGTCACGTACAGCAATCCATCGGGCCCGATGGTGATGCCGGCGTAGCTCCAAAACAGGGTGTCGGTCAGAATCCTTGTCACCTGGTTCAGAGAGGAAATGGCTGTGACCCGTGTCCGGCGATCAGCAGGGCTTGGAGCAAATTGGGCATTGGATTCGGTGATGTAAAGCGTGCCATCCGCCGACCAAACCACGCCTTCGGGTGCCTCCAGGTCGCCGGTCAGCGTGCTGCTGATTCCAGCCGTGGACATTTTCACCAGCCGACCCCCTGACACATCTTCCACGACGTACAGATTGCCCACGTTGTCAAAAGCAATGCCTTCAGGGTTGTCCAGACCCGCGATGACAGGAGTGATACTCCCATCCAGCTCGATGCGGACCACGCGACCGGCCTTCTCTTCGGCCACGTGCAGCTCCCCATCAGGACTGAGGGCCAGCCCATCTGGTGAGGACAGGCCCTCGGCGTACAAGGTGGCCGTATAGCCTGCCGGACATTGGATGCGCGGAAGGGGGTCGCCTACGGTGTTGGGGAGCTGCGCAGCGCTATCCTTTGTTATGGGGACAAGGTGGAGGGCAGAAACCGGCTCAGCAGGGGGCATTGGCCCTCTGGCAGGCGCGTCAGTCGGTGCGAGAGCCAATGCCAACAGCAGCAAAACGGCAAACGCGCAGTGAGGCCGTCGTATGAGGTTGAACACTGAGGCAAGTTGTATAGAATGCATGTAGCCCCTCCCTTGTGCTTTGCTCGACGGGAGAGCCGATTAAAAGTCCTCGCCTGAAGCGGAGTGCGGTTAGCTGATCTCAAGCTCCAAAGCGTTCATCAGAACTGTCGGAGAGGTCGTAATTTCGTTAGCTCCCGCCTTGTATAACAAAGACGAGCTTCCGGCCTCTGGTTTTGAAAGGTATTGGTATCAGGACAGATATTTTCGGTAGATGAGCATCTGCCTGGCTTGGGAATCCTTCTCGACGATGAGGGGGGGTGGTTTATATGCAGTATATCACATTTGTATCTCCCTTTCAATCCGGTGATATTATTGACATAATCTTTAGACCCAATGAAAAAAGGCCGATGCGTCGGGCTGTTTGGGGCGTTTCTAAGAGAGGGCAGGACGAGAAGTTGGGAAGCCCCTCGTCGCGTCGCGAGGGGCTTTTTGTCTGTTTTTGGCTCGGCCAAGGTGAACTTTTAGCGCAAATCCC
>JAHELX010000073.1 GCA_024643945.1 Anaerolineales bacterium | reverse complement strand
GCAACACAAACAGTATCAGTTACCATTTTCTATAGCCGTGAACATCCAGAAGCGGATCTAGATTTGGGTTCTCAAGGCAGATAACGTCTTTCAGCTTAGCTCCCTTGAGCCGAATCGCCACGGACCGGTGAGCCACTGATCAGGAGGTTTGTGGAGTGTCCACAGTCAGAATTTGTGGGATAAGAAGCCAATAGAGAAATTGTCGTTGCCTGCATCTCAGCGGCGGATAGCGTGGAAGTTTCTGAGTAGCTGCCAAGGGTTTCGAGACCTTCGGCAGCTTTTTCATGGAGGGAGACCCGTTAGAGATGTTCCTTATCAGATTCAGGCTGAGGTACTTCGCCCAATACTATTAATTCTATTCCTCGACCAATCGCCTCCTCAACCTGTACTGAAGAGGCTTTCAGCGCATTTCTCAGTCGTGCTAGATCGACCGCTGGCCTGTCAGAACGAAACACAGGATCTAACGAAGGAGATTTCGCAACTCGAAGGCAGCACCCACAGAAGCGGAGCTGAAGGCTGAGTTTGATTAAAGATAATGGATGGCATCAGGCGCAGGTTAAGCAGCGCCTACGAGTGCCTTCGCCTTGCGGGAGGCGCTGCTGGCATCCGGCGCAAAGCCATCGGCGCCAATCTTGTCGGCGAATTCCTGGGTGATGGGCGCCCCGCCAATCATCACCTTCACCTGCTCGCGCAACCCTGCTTCTTTCAACGCCTCGACAGTGGCTCCCATAGCTGGCATCGTCGTTGTCAACAAAGCCGACATGCCCACCACCTGGGGCTCATGCTCCTTAACGGCATCCACGAACTTCTGGGGAGACACGTCCGTGCCCAGGTCCACTAGCTCGAAACCAGAACCCTCCAGCATCATGCTGACCAGGTTCTTGCCAATGTCGTGCAAGTCACCCGCCACGGTGCCCATTACCACTTTGCCCAGCGTCCTGATATTGGCCCCCGCCAGGTGCGGTTTCAGCAGGCCCATCGCAGTCTGCATCGCCCGGGCCGAGATGAGCATCTCGGGTACGAACTTCTCGCCTTCTTCGAAGAGGCGTCCAACCTCCTCCATAGCCGGGATGCAAGCTTTGTAGAGGACGTCTTCGGGTGGGGTATTGGCCTTCAAGGCGGTCTTCACTTCGCTCTCTGCCTTGCTGGCATTCCCGTTTAGAACTGCTTCATAAATGGCTTCGAGACCCATCAGTGACTTACACTCCTTATATAAAATATGCATAGGGCTTACTTGCGTAAGCTGGGTGCCTCGGCGACAATTGGGTAGTTCGGCACGAGCCGGACTGCGGACCGACCGGGCAAGTCTATCGCTCCCTGCCGGACCGTCTTGACCAGAGACAGGTCACGTCTCCGAAAGTTTGACTCCTGGTCTCCCTGGGGATCAACGTCTGACTCGCACGATACCCCTACCCTCGCCGCGCTGCGAGGTAGCAGCTCGCAGACCATCGCGACGGGGCATGAGGGCTTCAATCTTTATGCGTTTTTGGAGCTCTGGTACTATGACAATGGTCACACACCCAAGGCGTCTGTGTTATCGGGAGGCTAAGGACACGCCATTGAGCACAAATTGCTGCAAGCGTTGCACGCAGCAGTCAAGATAGCAGGCAATGTGCTGACTGGTTGGCAGCTAAGATGAACCATTCGAAATACGTCAGAACCAGAATTACCCTTACCCCGAAGTCGCCTCATGCAGTGCCAATACTTTTTGCGCTGCCTGGTCATTGGTTATCAATACATTCACATAACCGCCTCGCAAGGCGCCAAGGATGGCCGCCCCTTTTCGCGAACTACCCGCTACCCCAATTGCCGTATCAATCTTGGACAGGGTATCCAGGCTGATCCCTATCACTCGCCGATTGATATCAATATCCAGCCATTCGCCAGTCAGCGAGTAATGTTGAGCACAAATGTCGCCCACCGCACCGGTGGCGCGGATGCGCTCCTGTTCGGCCTCGTCCACATATCCGGCTCGGATTAGACTGGACAGGTCAGACCTGGTCGTACCAATCCCCACTAGCGCGATATCGGCTCGCTCAGCCCGTGCCAGAGTGTCTTGAATGTGGTGGTCCTGCAATAATACCTCGCGTACAGCTTCACTATCTACAATCAGCGGCGCGTGCAAATAGTAGCAGGGTCCTCCCAACTGACCGGTTAAGAGTTGCGCCAAGATCGGTCCATCAGTGGGTACGTTTTCTGAGCCAGTAGCGCCGATGAGCTGGACAACTTCCACACCAGACAGATAGCGCGGGCGCATCGCCCGTATCATCTGATATAAAGCGGTCCCCCACGAGATACCAATAGTCACTCCATCATAGATGATACGATCAAGGTATCGCGCTGCCAGCACACCAAGCCCTTGTAGCATCTCCTCGTATGGTCTATTCTCCGTTAACAGCACATATACTGCTTTGAGGTGGCTAAAGGTTGAGGCAAGCATTTGCTCCAGTGTCGATGAGGTGCGCCAGGGGTAATGGACAACGATCTCGACGATGCCTTTCTCACGTGCTTCGGTGAGTAAGCGAGAGACGGCAGATCTTGAGATTGTAAACTCTTTGGCGATTTCCTCTTGACTCTTACCTTGATCATAATACAGGGAAGCAACTTGAGCCAGGTAAGTCAGCCGTGCATCATTGTTTTGCATAGGATTTTACCTTTTGGCTGGTCATGTTCTGCGACTTTGGCATGCCAGCGAGGAATATGACCCCAGAACTGAGAGGGTAGGAATAAGCTGTTACGTGTCCCGAAGTTAGAAGTGAGCAAACGCAAGCTGCACATTTGTATTCTAGTTTCACATCAGGGATGTACTAAAAATATACAATAATAACATGTAATTGTCAATAGCCACTGCTGGAAATGTGCCGTGTTTTAGCAGTTTTGTGACCAAGTCGCAGATCAATATAAATAAACATAGATTTTTGGCCTGGTGAAGTTGGTTGACTATGGCTTCAGAAGGGGTTGACAAATTTTAAAAGTAGTGTTACAATTTCATATACGTGAGAAGATATCACGAACGTGTTAAGGCTATCATATTGGTGAAATAAATTCACGAATATGCAATAACCACCGCTTTTTCTTCGAATGGCCAGACCTCCGCGACTGTACCTTTTGAAACAATCTTGCTTGGAAGATGTAATGTGACAAAGGTTCGATGAGGATCAAGAGATGCAAAGCCATTCAGTACCGTTACTCCAGGTAGCTCTAGACTACACATCGCTCCCCCTAGCTATTGCAATGGCGCTCAGAGTTCACCCCTATGTGGATGTGATCGAGATAGGCACCCCACTGTGCAAAGCGGCCGGGATGGAGGCAGTGCGAGCCATACGACAGGTCTGCCCGGACAAAGCTAATCCTGGCTGATCTTAAGACCCCTGATGTCGGAGGATTGGAGGCCAAAATGGCCTTCGATGCAGGGGCCGATATGATGACCGTTATCGGTGGTGCGGCGCTGGCGACGGTTGAAGCGGCTTTGGAGGTGGCTCAGCATCGCGGCAAAGAAGTCCTGATGGAATTGACTGGCGTCCGCGACGTCATCGCCCGAGCCAAGGAATGGCAACAGGTTGGCGTAGAGCGCATGGTCTACCATCGCGGTTGGGATGAACAAGCAGCCCACCGGGAATGGTCAGAGGATGACCGGCACATCATCCGCCAGCTCATTGACATGGGGTTCAAGGTTACTGTCACTGGTGGCATTACAGTTGAGTTGCTCCCCTTCTTCCGTAGTCTATCGGTCTCTATCATTATCGCTGGTCGGGCGATTCATCAGGCCAAGGACCCGGCGGCATCAGCTCTTGAGCTGCGGTCCACCATTACCCGACTGTGGGGAGCAGCTCAAGCTGACTGGTGAGAAACCTTATCCTGGAGAGATCTCTTGGAAAGCCTCACCATCATCTGGGGACTCCTGTGCCCCAACGCTGCAATGAGGAACCTAAGAGTCGTCGCCGCTATGGCGGACTTTCCGAGGAAGTTCCAAGGGAGAGGAAGGTATCCCTTCCTGCAAGGCCCTGAACGCCTCTCTACCAACCAGACGTCTGCCAATCTGACATGGTTAACTCTTTTCTGTGCTGTGGCCGACCAAAATCTTGTGTTGTTTCTTGCAATTGTCAAAAGATTCTGGGTGACGTTTGCAGGAGGGGAAGGAGGTGAAGCTGCACGATTCAAAACGACGGTTCTGAATTCGTGTCCAGGAAAGGAGGTGAGGTTGCACCACAAAAAACTAGCAACTGAGCGGCAAGTATCCTTTCTAGCATTAGGATTTCCATCCGAAGGAGGATAAAAAGTGAGAAAGCCATTCTGGCTCCTGTTGACTTTGGGAGTGATGGGAGCAGTGCTGCTTGCCCTCGCCGCATGTGCTCAACCAACTCCTGAAAAGATCATCGAAAAAGTGGTCGAAACCGTGGTGGTAGAAAAACAGGTCGAAGGCGAAACTGTCACCGTGATTGAGACTGTCGTCGTCGAGAAGGAAGTGGAGAAGGTCGTCACCGTTGAGGTGGAAAAGGCGCCAGCGGAGGTTCCTGAGGATTGGGCTTCTCAGCCGATGGAAAAGACGACGACCGTCGTGCTTTCGGTCGAGTCTGGCGCTCAGGAAAAGACGTTGGGGTCGTTCCACGATGAGCTCCTGGAAAAGCTGAACGTCGATCTCCAGGTCGTAGCCCACCCCTTCTCCGAGCAGTTCGAGATCCAGTACCTGGACCTCTCGGCCGGGGCAGGCCAGTTCGATGTCCTCTCCTTCTGGCCTATCTACACTGGCGATTTCTCGCCCTACCTGGAACCGCTAAAGAATATCGCCCCTGGCGGCAGGGATCAGGTCTGGAAAGACCTGCAGATGGACGACGTCCACCCCGCCTACGTGTGGTGCTACGAGTACAAGGGCGAGCTCTACGCCACCCAGTACGACGGGGACGTGAAACTGCTGGACTACCGCTACGACCTGGCGAATGACCCGAAAGAGCGTGAAGCCTTCAAAGCAGAGTACGGCTACGACTTCGACGTCAACAACCTGACCTGGGATCAATACTTGGACGTGGCCAGGTTCTTCACGCGGCCTGATGAAGACTTCTATGGAGCGGCCGAGATTGCCGGTTTCCTGGCTGGCTGGGGCTTCAGAGACCGCTTCGTCGGCATGGGAGGGCACTACTTTGACGAGGAAATGAACGCCTTCCCGGACATGGATGTGTGTGTCAAAGCAATGCAGAATGGCATTGACACGTTCAACACGGCTTCGCCACCTGAAGCTCACTCCTTCGAGTTCGAAGATGCCCGCAACCAGATCATCGTCCACAATCGCGTCATGTTTGTCCCCCAGTGGCCGGACGTTTGGAAGTGGGCGGGTGATCCCAACTTGTCCCAGGCCGTATGCAAGGTCGCGGTGGCCGAGATGCCCGGCTTTGAAAGAGACGGCGAGGTCATCCATCGAAATGAGATGAACGGTGGACGCGTCCTGGCTGTCAACCAAGCCTCTGAGGTGAAAGAAGCGGCCTACAAAGTGCTGGTCTTCTTCAGCGACAAGGACCGCACCGCACAACTGGTCGGCAACAACGACACCTGGCTTGACCCGTGGCGCGAGACGCACATGGACCCCAAGTTGTACTCACACCTGTGCGTGGGCTGCGAGTGGAACTGTGAGCTTTACGTGGACGTGATTGATAAGTCCACGGCCGACGGATATCCCGGCCTCCAGATCCCAGGCGTGGGACGGTACTACGAGGTACAAGAGCGGTGGACGAAGAAAGCCTGGGCAGGTCAAACCACTGCCGAGGAAGCATGCACCGCTATGAAGAGTGAGTTCGATCAGATCACCGACGGGCTGGGCCGCGACCATCAGATCGTGGAGTATCAGCGCTACGTTGACGATGTGCTGGTTCCGCTTGGGCTCTGGCCGTAAGCCTGCGTCATTGACTCCATCCTGGGGTTCCCCGGCATCGGGGAACCTCAGACCTACCAACAAAACCTCGGCTCCTTCCTGTTGCGGCAGATTGAAGACAAGAAAGGGGCATGACCGTGAGAATGCGAAAACTTGGGTACGATGCAACCGGGCAACTGAGACGCCTATACACCCGAGAGCTCATGGCGTTCCTCTCACATCGAGGAAACGGTTGCGGCTGGGAACTGGTAGCTGTCGGCGGGGGGCGTCGCCGAGATTGGTGCGCTGCGGGTCGGGCGAGAACGAGCACTGACCTAAGGAGAGGTATCCCTTCGCTGACGCTCTGCCCCGGGTGCAAGTACCACCAGGTTGCGTCTGTGACATGCGTGACATAGAGGGAGTGGAGTTATGTCATCTTCAACCGCAGTGAAAGTGAGCCGGGCTGGTCCGGCTGCTCGCTTCCAGGGTTGGTTTGAGAGAAAGGGGATGTTCCCTTGGGCGCTGGTGCTGCCCAGTGTAATTATCCTCCTGGCCGTTGCGCTGGGCCCCGTCCTCTACGTGGTGGTGCTGTCCTTTTCCAAGTACGCGCCCGGACAGCCTCTGCAGTTCGTAGGGCTGAGCACCTTCATCCGTGCGTTCGAGACGCCGCGTTTCTGGCACGGCTTATACGTCACCGCCTGGTTCGTCGTCTTCAGCATCGGCGTGCAGTTACTATTGGGCTTTATCACCGCCCTGGCCCTGCAGCGGGTCCACAAGCGGTTTCGCCAGATTGCGATGACCTTCATGCTGGTGCCTATGATGATCGCCCCTACGGTAGTAGGCGTGCTGTGGAAGATGATCTACAAAGCCAGATACGGCGCTTGGAATTACCTTCTGGCACAATTCTTAGGCATCCAGGGGCCCGATTGGCTGGCGGATAAGACGGCGGCCCTGGCCGGATTACTGATCGCTGATATTTGGGAGTGGACGCCTTTTATCACCATACTGCTGCTAGCTGGGTTACAGAGCTTGTCACGAGAGATCTACGAGGCGGCACACGTAGATGGTTCCACGGCGTGGCAAACTTTCAAGAATATGACTTTGCCTTTGATGAGGCCTTTCATCTTTCTGGCCGTCTTTCTGCGAATGATAGATGCCTGGAAGATGTTCGACCTGATCTTCGGTGTCACGCGGGGTGGCCCCGGCGATTTCACGGAAAGCATCGCCTGGTACACCTACAAAGTCGGCTTTACCTACTTTGAACAGGGGTATGCCGCCGCCTTGAGCTTTATCCAATTGCTGATTATCATTTTCCTGGGCAAGATGCTGCTGACCCAGCTTTCACGGGTCGAGGCGGAGACCAGGAGGTAAGAAAGGCAACTGTCCCCTGCATTGACTCGCTATGTAGAGAGGTCAGAATAATGAAAAGTCAGAAACTGGAACTTGCAGACGTTGTGGCGTATCTGATTGTCACCGCGATGCTGGTGTGGGCCGTGTTTCCGCTGTATTGGATGGTCATCACTGCCTTCAAACCTCTCGATGAATTCATGACCTATCCCCCTACGTTTTGGCCCAGCCAGTGGACCTTGGACAACTTTACGGAGGCGCTGGTGAGACAGAAGGGTGCACCAGCCATTGTCGACAGTGCGGTCATTGCCATCGGGACCTTCCTGTTATCAATGGGTGTGGGCGTACCTGCTGCCTACAGTATCGCTCGTTTCAAGACCGGGGGGGATGACCTGTCCTTCACCATTCTCTCGATGCGTTTCATGCCACCTATTGTCCCGGCAGTAGCCTTCTTCCTGATTGCCACCCGCATCGGCATCTTCGATACATACGCTCTACTCATTTTGGTCAACAGTCTGGCCAACATCCCCTTTGTGGTCTGGATCATGAAAGGTTTCTTTGAGGAGATCCCGTATTCGATCGAGGAGGCGGCGCAGGTAGATGGGGCGTCGTGGTTGCGACTCTTCCGGGACCACGTACTGCCTCTAGCATCGCCTGGCCTGGTGGCGACTTCGCTGTTCTGCCTCATTTTCGCCTGGAATGAGCTGCTTTTCGCTACCATTCTAACCGGGCGACACATAACCCCCTTTACCAAGATTATCCCTGGGATCAACATTGGGCATATTGAACCACACTGGGGAGGCATTGCCGCCTTGGGTTTGTTGGTCGTTGTCCCCATTGTGATTCTGAGCTGGTATCTCCAAAAGTATATTGTGCGGGGTATGACCTATGGCGCTATTCGTGAGTGATAGGCAGATTTCTGTTGGCAAGCAAATAGAGATTTGTAAAGACCCATCACCCTACTCAACGCAAAAACTCGATAAGGAGACTACTTAAATCTTAGGAGGTGTCCATCAATGGCTAGCGTAAGATGGGAAAATCTTACCAAGGATTTCGGTGAGGTAATCGCGGTCAACGATCTAAACCTGGAATGTGAGGATGGCGAGTTCCTGGCGCTCCTTGGCCCATCCGGTTGCGGCAAAACCACAACCCTGCGTATGACGGCGGGCCTCGAAACACCGACTACGGGGATAATTTACTTTGATGAGAAGCCCATCAATCATCTCTCCCCGCGTGAGCGCAACGTGGCCATGGTGTTCGAGAACTATGCCCTCTACCCCCATAAGAAGGTGTTTCAAAACATCTCTTACCCGCTCGAACTCCGCCATATGCCAGAAGAAGAGATTGACCAAAAAGTTCGTCATGCGGCCAAGCTCTTGGAAATTGATATGCTCTTAGACCGCTACCCTAAGGAAATCAGCGGCGGCCAGAAGCAAAGGGTAGGGATTGCCCGGGCGCTGGTGCGCGAACCGGTCGCCTTCGCCATGGACGAACCATTGTCACACCTGGACGCCAAACTACGAGCCTACATGCGTGCCGAACTGAAGCGCTTACAGAAGGACCTTGGCATTACCACTGTGTTTGTGACTCACGACCAGTTGGAGGCTATGACCATGGCCGACCGGGTGGCCGTGATGGACTTGGGGGTTCTGCAACAACATGGAACACCGCAAGGTCTCTTCCATCAACCCGTCAACGTCTTCGTGGCCAAGTTCATTGGCGAGCCTGCTATGAACCTTCTGCCCTGCGAGATGCAGGACGAAGGTGAACGTACATACCTGGTCGGAGAGGGCGTGAAGCTAGAACTGGCGGAAGCGGCATGCCGTAAGGCTCGGGAGCGCGCCACTTCTCCAAGCGTGTTGTTAGGCGTGCGGCCCCAACACGCAGTGCTGCACCGCCAGGGACAAATAGAGGCCAACGGGCGCAACGTTGTAGGGGGCACGGTGTATGTCGCGGAGCCGCTAGGGACGGAACAATTGATCCGAGTGCGGGTGGGCGCGGAGTTGGTACAGGTTCTGACCGGCGACGACATTCATGTAGCCATGGATGAACCAGTGCTGCTCGAAGTCCCGCCCGATCGCCTCTTCCTTTTCGACGCCCGGACTGAGAAACGTATCGCATAATGGAGAAATCGGTTCATGGACGTGAGGCTCTCCATGCCGGTTGGCCTTTATGAGAAAGCGTTGCCTGCTGATTGGCCATGGGAAAAGCGTTTGGAGTCGGCCGCCCAAGCCGGATACGACTTCGTCGATATCTCCATCGACGAGAGCGACTATCGCTTGGCGCGACTGGACTGGTCGGCTTCCGAACGGGCGGGGCTACGTCGAGCCATAGCCAACACCGGCGTGCCCATTCTAACCATGTGCCTCAGTGCCCATCGCAAATATCCCCTGGGTAGCCATTCCCCGGGAATCCGCAGGCAAGGACTGGATATCTTTCGGAAGGCGATCGAATTCGCCGAGGACATCGGGTTGCGTATCGTCCAGGTTATGGGGTATGATGTCTTCTACGAACCGAGTAATGGTCAGACAGAAGCACACTTCATGGAGGGGATGTACCAGGGAATTCGATGGGCCAGTCAAGCAGGGGTGATGCTGGGTCTGGAGAACGTAGACACCCCGTTTGTGGAATCGCTGGACAAAGGCTTGTGTTTGGTGCGCGAGCTGAATTCGCCGTGGTTTCACCTTTACCCCGATATTGGCAATCTGACTGCGGCCGGTTATCACCCGCCCGATGAGATCTTGTTGGCCGAAGGGCACTTGGTGGCTATCCATGTCAAAGATACCTTACCGGGTAAGGTTCGTGGGGTGCCTTTTGAGGAGGGAATTGTTCCCTTTGTAGAGACTTTTCAGGCGCTGGCCCGGATTGGCTTTTGTGGCCCACTGGCTGTAGAGATGTGGGCAGATATGGATGCGAGTGGCGATCCTCTAGCCTCTGCCATTGCAGCCCGAGAACTGGTGGCGCGCCTGATCACTGTAACTTGGGCCGAGAGCGACTTGCCTGGAGAGTAATCCGTGGACCAAAACAGATTTCTCCAACTAATTTGGCGCAAGCTTGGGCCACCAACTTTGATATCGAACCATCTCGACCTATCCCACTCACTGTGGCTCAAGGGAGCATTCTGTGGCCTTCCACGATCCTTTCAGCCTGCTTCTCAAGATCATTTCAGAATTACGGAGGTAGGATGATATGTTGCTGGACGAACTTCGTGAGGAAGTTTGGAAATGTAACCTGGAGTTGCCCAAGAACGGGCTGGTCAAAATGACCAGCGGCAATGTCAGTGGCCGTGATCCAGTGTCTCAGTTGGTCGTTATTAAGCCTAGCGGATACAGCTATGAGGTGATGACCCCGGCGGATATGGTGGTGGTTGATCTGCAGGGTAATGTCATTGATGGGCATCTAAAACCCTCGGTGGACACGGCCACGCACTTATATGTCTATCGCCATCGCTCTGATGTCTTCGGTATTGCGCATACCCACTCTCCATATGCGACCAGCTTTGCTGCGTTAGGGCAGCCAATCCCGGCTTGTCTGACCGCTACGGCGATGTTGGGCGGAGAGATCCCGCTGGGTGACTACGTCCCTATTGGCGGCGAGGCTATAGGGGAAGAAATTGTGCGCAAAATCGGCAACTCGTTAGCCGTCATTATGCGGAATCACGGTGTTTTTACCATCGGCCGATCAGCTCGGGTGGCCACCAAGATGGCTGTCGAAGTGGAAGAAATCGCTATGATCACCCACCTAGCCATAGTGCGTGGCCAGCCAATTTTGCTAAACCAAGACCAAATAGCTGAAGTGGCTCACCTTTATCAGTACGAGTATGGTCAGACGTAATCCAATACGGTTTGTGCCGAAGATGGGGATATACACTCATTCATTAAAGAGGATCAATGATGACCCTTTCTGGTGTTAAAGCTAGAGTTAATAACGCGGACCTGGCAGACGAGAGAAGACGTCTCCTCACTGAGTTGCCTCGCGAGAAGCTGACCTGGATGTTGCAGAAGATGTGCGAGACTCGGTATTTTGAGGAGAAAGCCGAGGAGCTGTACATACGTGGCCTGGTACACGGCACGATGCATTTGTCCATTGGACAGGAAGCATCGCCGGTGGGAAGTGTGGCGGCACTGAGGCCAGATGATTTGATCATCCACCATCATCGCGGCCATGGGCATACCATCGCCAAGGGGGCCGATATCACGTTGATGATGGCCGAATTCCTGGGCAAGGAGCCAGGTTATTGCCGGGGGCGGGGGGGCTCAATGCACATCGCCGACATCCCGGGCGGCAATCTGGGCGCCACCGGCGTAGTGGCCAGTGGTATACCGACTGCAGTAGGCATCGCTTTGGCGCTGCAAATGCGCCGATCCGATAAGGTGCTCCTGTGCTTTTTTGGAGACGGGGCAGCCAATCTGGGTGAGTTTCACGAGTCGTTAAATATGGCTTCCATTTGGAAGTTGCCTGTGGTGTTTATCTGTGACAACAACCAATACGGTATGTCAATGGACGTTCACAAGGCGATGAACATAGATCGAGTTGCGCTTCGCGCGGTGGCCTATGGGATCCCCGGTGAAACGGTGGATGGCAACGATGTGCTGGCTGTTTACCAAGCAGTTACCGCTGCTGTCGAACGTGCGCGATCGGGCGAGGGACCCTCGCTCATCGAGAACGTGACCTACCGCTGGCGAGGGCATTCGAAGAGCGACCGGAATGTCTATCGCACCCAGGAAGAGATTGAGGAGTGGAAAGGACGGTGTCCTATCCATCGCTTCAAACATGCTCTGATAGAAGCTGAGGTGATGGTCGCCGAGGCGCTGGAAGCCATCGATCGGGAAGCCAAGGCAACCATTGACCGCGCGGCTGAAGAGACACTTGCTTTTCCTGAACCGTCGCCCGAGCGCATGGAAGACGAGGTATATGCGCCATGAACGGGAACGGAACACGTGAGATTACCTACCTGGAAGCTGTGCGTGAAGCCTTGTCCCAGGAGATGAGGCGCGATCCGGAGGTCTTCCTTATCGGAGAAGACATCGGCGTATATGGGGGAGCCTTTGGGACAACCCAGGGCATGCTGCAGGAGTTTGGACCGGAGCGAATTCGCGATACTCCTATTTCTGAAGCAGCCATCGCTGGTGCTGCGACGGGGGCCGCGCTGATGGGCATGCGGCCGGTGATGGAAGTCATGTTCATGGACTTCATTGCCATCTCCATGAACCAGTTGGTTAACCAGGCGGCCAAGATCCACTTCATGTTTGGAGGTAAGGCCTGCATCCCTATGGTAATCCGGGCTCCGGCCGGTTCTGGCACCGGCGCCGCGGCTCAGCATTCCCAAAGTCTGGAAGCCTGGTTTATCAATATACCGGGGATCAAGGTAGTGGCTCCGTCGACGCCTTACGATGCTAAAGGACTGCTCGTCACCGCTATTCGCGACAATAACCCGGTGCTTTTTATGGAGCACAAGTTGCTTTACCGGGCGAAAGGGCCGGTGCCCGAAGAGTTGTACACCATTGCTCTGGGTGAGGCCGAGGTTAAGCGCGAGGGATGTGACCTGACCATAATTGCTTACTCGGTTATGCTGCCCCGTGCTTTGGAAGCCGCCAAACAGCTTGCGGCTGAGGGGGTCGAGGTTGAGGTGGTTGACCCACGTAGCCTCAAACCGCTGGATAAAGAGACCATCATCCACTCGGTGTCTAAGACAGGCCGCGTCCTGGTTGTTCACGAGTCGCCACAGACGGGCGGCTTCGGTGGTGAGTTGGCAGCGGTGGTGACCGAAAGTGAGGCCTTCGATTATCTTGATGCTCCCATTCGTCGGCTGGCTGGACGAGATATCCCGATTCCCTATAACCGGACGCTAGAAAGGGCAGCGGTTCCCCAGGTAGAGGATATTGTGGCCGCGGCAAGGACCTTGGCACAGGAAGGGAGATAGCTTATATGGCAGCAGAAGTCATTATGCCCAAAGTGGACATGGTGATGGATACCGGTACCTTCGTCGAATGGTTGAAGAACGAAGGTGATCACGTACAAAAAGGAGAGCCGCTCTTTGTCATCCTCACCGACAAGGCAAACATCGAAATAGAAGCCCCAACCAGCGGTGTTCTGGCCGGACTGAGGGCCAGGCCGAATGACGTCATCCCGGTCACTGAGGTTATCGCCTATATCCTCGAGCCGGGTGAGTCACTCCCTTCTGAGGCAGGAACCCCGGCCGCAGCCGTTGCTGCTGCCGGGGCACCGACCAGCGCCCCGCCGCCGGAACCTGTGACTGCCGAGGCGACGCCGGCTGAGGTTGAGACAGCCGATGGGAAGATACGAGCTACGCCCGCTGCCCGCCGTCTGGCGGCCGAACTCAGGATTGACCTTGCTTGGGTGTCTGGAAGCGGGGCACAGGGGCGTATCCACAAGAATGACGTACTGGCTTTTGCTGAACAGCGGCAGCCAGCAGTTGAGGCCCAACCGAGCGTGACGGTTCCTGTCTTGGAGATTCCATTGCCTGATGCGCGCCGGAGACAGGTGGTGCCCCTCACCGGCCCGCGTAAGATCATTGCCGATCGCATGGCTTACAGTGCCTTCACTGCACCGCACATCACTCTTTCGTTGCGGGTTGACATGAGTGAGGCAGCTCGCCTGCGCGAGCGGGTCCAAGATCCGCTTCAACAGAAGACTGGGCAGCGTCTCTCCTTCACGGCCATCGTTGCACGGGCCGTTGCCTCAGTGTTGCCACGCTATCCTTATCTGAACGCCTCTTTGCAAGATGACAAGGTTATTCTGTGGGATGATATCCACATAGGCATTGCCACCAGCTTGGAGGACTATCTGATCGTGCCAGTGATTCGGGAAGCGCAGACCAAAAGCCTCGAGCAGATGGTCACTCTGCTGGGTGAAATGGTGGAACGCGCACACGCCAGGCGCCTGACGCCAGCCGAGATGAGTGGCAGTACGTTTACCATCTCGAATCTGGGTATGTTCGGCATTGAGTCATTTACTGCCATCATCAACCCTCCCGAGTCAGCAATCTTGGCTGTGGGGAAGATTGTGGATACACCGGTGGGCAGCGAGGAGGGGGTCGTGTTACGCCCGACGATGAACCTGACCCTTTCCGCTGATCATCGTATCGTGGATGGGGCGGCGGCAGCCCGTTTCTTGGCCGAGCTAAAGGCCACCCTGGAGAATCCATATCTGCTGATCTGAGTAGGATGACGTAGATTTTGACTGGCATAACCTTTGAGTGGCAGCGTTAAGATTCCCCGGCCAACAGGTGAGGATCGTGACAGTCCACAAGTTCCCCCTGATTGAGGTATCGGGCAGTTCCTATGAGATGGGATACCAACATGGGGAACAGGCTGCTGACCTGATCAGGCAATACATTTTGTGGATAGAGAAGTTGACCCATACGTCCAGGGATGTGCTGTGCCGGAACGCGATGGCTTTTTTGCCTGGGATGGAGACCCTGAGTCCCTATTTGGTGGAGGAAGCCCGTGGCTTGGCGGATGGAGCTGGCATCAGTTTTGAAGAAGCGGTACTCTGCCAGGCTCGAACCGAGGCTGCCCATGTCAGCGAGGGAGGATGTACCACCTTCGCTCTGACGGGATCAGCCACGGCCGACTGTCAACCCCTGGCTGGCCAGAATCAGGATCTGGAGCCGGAATATGCCGATGTAGCCATCCTACTCCGGGTAAAACCGGACGATGGGCGCCCCAGAGCCTTGATGTTCACTTTTGCCGGGCAACTGGGCTATGCAGGCATGAACCAGTATGGCCTGGCTCACTTCAATGCCTCCTTGTATGATTACCGGTGGCAATTTGGCCTTCCTCGACAGCCTCTCAAGCGGGTAATGCTCGAAAAGCGGGGCGTTGACGAATGCCTGAGTCTAATTGCGCAACACCGGACGTGTTCAGCAGCTAACGTGGTGTTGTGCGATGGGCAGGGGCGAATCACCGACGTAGAGCTTCGGCCAGAGGGCATTGCTGTTTTCCAGGATGAACACGCAGACTGTTGCCTGCACACCAACCATTACTTGACGCCCCAGTTCGCCTCCTACGAGACC
>JAHELX010000629.1 GCA_024643945.1 Anaerolineales bacterium | reverse complement strand
AACGAAACTGATAATCAGCAGAACGACGGCAGTCCAGATCAGACTGGTCGCTAGCACAGCTACTTGTTCGAGCCAATCGAATTGACGAGGAGGCTTGGTATTTGTCTGCTGCATAAACCAGGTCTACCTTAATCAGATGAAATATACGCCACGTGCGGGTATTATAAGTGTACACCACTATAATAAGATCGTGATGATTTGTCAAGGAAACCAAAGTACCAGGCTAGCTGTTCAGCCAGCCGGCGCAAAGCCCCCCCACGGGGCAGGTTTAGCCATTTATCATTGAATATTGGCCTTCCCGGCAACCTGCCCCGTGGGGGGGCTTTGCGCCGGGTAGATTGGCTAAGTGGTTACGTACCAGGTTGCTGAGTCATAAAGGGCCAGCCTGGGCTGGCCCCCAATATAGCAAATACGAAGTAGCTGAACGGGTAACGGCATTCAACCGACCTGGCGGCGTACTTGCCAGGCAGCACCTGCCACCAACAAACACAACACCACGACGCTAAACACCGTGCGCACTAAGCCATTGACGGACATGGCCCCACCACCGGTGGCAGGTAAGGGCTCATTGAAAGCGATTTCTTCTGAAGGCGTGGGTCCCGTCAGGCTGATGTCGTCCAGAGTGTATTCCACCCGGCCTGGATCGGGCCACTTGTTCCAAGTACGGATAAAGATCGTCAAGCGTGGATCAGTGGCGACGATGGGGACCACGTAGTCGTAAAAGAACAGGAAATCCGAATCGAACCGTTGCTCATCCCAGGGAAGGTTGGTCCAATCGCTGACAGCGGTCCAATCCTGTCCGCCGTTGTAATCAATGCCCAGTTCGATGCGATAACCGTATTCGCTAATTTTCACATCGCCGTAACCGCTACGAATCTGACCGTGTAGAGTCAGATCGTACGTTTCACCAGGCACCACGCTTACTGTCTGATAGATGCCGGCGTAGCGGTCAGGCTGGCTTGCCTCGCGCACCTGGATGCGCTGAGCATGCTGGCCATCGAACACAGCCGGTGCCCATGTTTCGTCCATAAACTCAAAGACAGCCGAGCCATTATCGAAAGAAGTCCAACCCAGCCCCACACGCTGATCCTTAAAGCCGTCTTCAAAGCTGCCGTTGCGAATGCGGTCGCTGATAGCCGGTTGTGATACTTGCGCAATACCTGACGCCAATCCGGGGGTAGTGGCTTGAGGCGTGGGCGATACCGTAGCCTGGGCCAGTACGCGGGTCGCCGTAGGGGTTGGCTGCTCCGCTTCCGAGGGGCTGGCGGTCAGGGCTGGCTCTGGGGTGGCCGTTGGGGTAGGGCCAATAGCCGCAAGATTTGGGGCCAGAAGGCGTCGTATAGCCACTGCCCCGATCAGGACCAATGCCCCGATGGCAATGACCAGTAAGAGGAGCGTAATGCGCCGTTGGCTGCGCTCTCCCTTTTTAGATTCGAGATCTTTGTCAGGCCCAGCTTGAGGACGATTTACGTTTGCTTCCACCCGAACCTCCAGACTGCACCGCCAACCAGCAGCAATAGCAAAGCGATAGTGGCCCACATACGGACGTTGTCCCAAATAGCGGCCGGCGCGTCGCCGGTGACCGGAATGACCGGTGCCGCCGGCGTGACGAGGGCCGGACCCACCAATTGAATATCATCTACGTCATAGTCTCCTTCGCCGGAGTCGGCCCACTTTTTCCAGGCACGGATGAAGACCGTCAGCTTGTCGCTTTGGGCGGTGATCGTCGTAGTGTATGTATCAAAGCGGAAGCTGTCTTGTATCCGTAGTTGCTCGTCCCATGGCAGCTCGACCCACTTTTCTACTGCTTCCCAATCCTGGCCACCAGTCAGATCGAAGCCTACTTGCAGCCGGTAGCCGTACTTCGTCTGCTGGACGTCGCCGGTGTTGGTGCGGATCAGGCCGCGCATTGAAAAATCGTAAACCTGGCCGGGGATGACGTCCGCCGTCTGGTAGATGCCCAGGTAACGGTCTGGCAACAGGGCATTCTTAATCTCGATGAGTTGCGTGTACTTGCCCTCAACTACTACCAGCGGCCAGTCGTCAATATGGAAAGTGAAATCGGCACTACCGTTGTTGAAACCGTTCCAGTATTTGCCCAGTTGGTTCCGCTGGAAGCCTTCTTCAAAGTTCCCGTTGCGCAGCACGTTGCCGATCCTAACGACAGGGGTAACTGTCCCGGTCGCCGTGGCGGTAGGCGTGACGGTCGTCGGGCTGACGGTCAGCGGGGCAGTCTCTGTCGCCGCAGGGGTCCCGGTTGAGACGACCGGCGTATTAGTCGGGGTTGGACCTTGGGTCGAGGTTACCGTCCCCGTCGGAGTTATAGCCGTTGCAGAAGGCGTCGTCGGCCCTGGGATCGGCGTCGGCGTTCCCGGCGGATTGATGATGGGCAGCACAAAATACAATAAAATCAGCAGACAGATCAAGATCAGCAAGATGGAAATAAGTAACAGTAGAAGAACACGAAAAGCTCTTGACGAGTTTCTCCAGCGTTCACTTATCGTACTCATCGGCAGCACCTCCCGGCAACGTGGCAGGGCCAACCAGCGCCCTGTGGTGTGGCGCACGTCTAGTATACCATAACTACACGGTTTATGTCAATGGTAGATATGTCCGGGTGGGAGTAGGTTTTAAAGAGGCAATTGCACGGTGAAGGTGCTGCCGTGGCCTGGCGTGCCGTCGCTGACGGCGCTGACCCGGCCACCGTGAGCCTCGACAATGGCGCGCACAATGGCCAGGCCCAGCCCGGCCCGGCCCGTAGCTCGACTGCGAGCAGGATCAGCCCGGTAGAAACGGTCGAATACGTGCGGCAGGTCTCTAAAGGATATGCCTTCGCCGCTATCCTGCACCGCCAGCCATACTTGGCTTTCCTTCCCCAGCTCACACCCGGCACGCAGAGATATCGTGCCCCCAGATGGGGTGTGGCGTAGGGCGTTAGCCAGCAAGTTATGCAGAACCTGGGTCAAACGAGCAGGGTCGGCCGTCACAAGAGGCAAATCGGGGGCTACCTGAGTGCTGAGAGTCACGCCCTTAGCTTCGGCGGCCGGGCTGAACGCCGCTGCCGTGGACTGAACCAGGTCAGCGAGGCTGGTGGTTTGCCGATTCAACTGGAGTTGCCCGGCTTCGGCCTGGGCCAGTTCGTGCAGGTCGTTCACCAGCCGGCTCAGCAGGCGCGTCTCGTCGTAGAGACGACTTATTTCCGCTTTATCCAGCGGGTAAACGTCGTCGAGCATCGCCCGCAGGTTTCCCTGCAGCACACTTAGCGGCGTGCGCAGTTCATGCGCTACATCGGCCACTAGATTACGGCGCAAAGTTTCGACCCCTTCCAATGTGGCCGCCATGTCGTTGAAAGCCTGGGCTACCTCCTTTACCTCATCGCTGCCCTCTACCTCGACCCGGCGGGTCAGGTCTCGCGCGCCGATAGCCCGGGCTGCTTCAGCCAGGCGACTGAGGGGAGAGGTCAGGCTGCGGCTGGCCAGTATGCCAAACAGGATACCCAGCGCACCGCCTACCGCGGCAACCAGGAGCAGGGAGCGGCTCAGCCAACCCAGCAGGAACTGCTGGGGAGGCACGGGTCTGGGCGCCGGGACACGCTCCACCCGCAGGTAGCCGACCGTTTTATGCGCTTCAGACGTGCCGTCGGGCACCTGGATGGGCAAGGCGTTTGCCCGCTCGGCCGGGCTCAGCGGGTACCTCTCATGCGCATCCCGCCTGGGATAGATGATTTGTCCCTGGGCATCGGCCAGCGAAAGGATCAAGCGATCTCCTGGCCCGCGCGGGAGCGTGCCCTGGGCGCCTGCCAACATAGTCTCAACCCCATCCCAACCGCCATGCGTTTGATAATAATCGGCCAGCTCACTCACCAGACCATCCGAAACACGCAATTCGTTGACCACAAAGCGTTGGCGGAAGTCAGGGTTGGCCAGTAGCACAGAGATCAGGACAATCACGCCCACTCCAAGCAACACCACAGCGCCGAAGGCGAGGCTCATACGTACCCAGAGTCGATTCATGACCTGTCACCTGTTACG
>JAHELX010000628.1 GCA_024643945.1 Anaerolineales bacterium | reverse complement strand
CCTGGATCACACCGCCGTCAGCGACGGCTACCATTTCGACAGTTCGCAGCCTTTTCGCGCGCGCTTCTTGACCCATTACTTCCCTGGCTGGAGGGTCCAGATCGACGGACAGCCGGCCGAGATCGTCATCGAGCCGGAGAGCGGACTCATCACGGTGCCGGTGCCGGCCGGCGCTCACGAACTGCACTTGCAATTCGGCGACACGCCGCTACGCATGGCAGCCAACGCCATCACCGGGGCCACGCTGGCAGTCCTGGCCCTGGCCGGGCTATGGAGGATCGCCCCTAGACTACTCTACCGGCCGCCGACCGCCCTCAGCCCCCCCCGGCCCGCGCGGCGAAGTGCCCCAAACGGGGTACGCAGCCGGGACGGGCAGCCCCTAGCCCCCCCCGGCCCGCTGGCGCACCTGTGGCTGCGCCACAAGTGCAGACAGGCCAGGACGGGCAGCCCCCAGCCCCCCCCGGCCCGCACGGCGGAGCCGGGACGGGCAGCCACCAGATGGACCTTGCACCCGGCGCTGCTCGTGGGAGGCAGCCTGATCGGGCTGCTGCTGATCAAGGGGCTGGTCGTGGACCCGCACACCGGGTGGTTCCGCCGCGAATCGCCCCCCGACCAGGTGTCTGGCGTACAATACCCTCTGCGCGTCAACCTGGGCGACCAGTTCTGGCTGCTGGGTTACGATTTGGACCGGGATACGGTGGCCCAGGGAGACACGCTGCGGGTGGTGTTATATTGGCAAGCGCTACGTCCCGTGGGCACTGACTATCGCAGCTTCGTCCACCTGGATGCACCCACCGACCAGCGTACCTGGGCTGGCAGTGACAACTTTCAGCCCGGCGACGCCACAGCTCAGATTGACATCCCTACTTCCACCTGGGACACGGCTCATTACGTGCGCGACGAGCACTTCATACGTGTCCCTCCCGACATACCACCCGTCCGCTTCAGCCTGCGCGCCGGGTTGTACGACCCGGACACGAGCCAACGGCTGCCCCTCGCCGGTGGCGAGGGCAACACCATTACGCTGCAGCCGGTCCAGGTGACTCCCGGACGAGGATTGCGTCAGGCCGACCTGCCCAACCGGGTGAGCTATGGACTGGGCGACTACATCCGGCTGCTGGGCTACGACTGGGACCACGATGGTGCCACGCTTACCCTTTATTGGCAAACTGACCAACCCCTGGCGGCCGATTACGTCGTCTTCGTCCATCTGCTCGACGGCCAGGGACAATTGGCCTGGGGCGCCGACACGCCGCCGCTGGGTGGACTGTACCCCACCACAGGCTGGCAACCTGGCGTCATCGTCGCCGATCCCAGATTGCTGGCACTGGATACCTTGCCACCCGGTGGTTACACCTTGGCGGTCGGCATGTATCACCCGGACACGCTGGCCCGTCTGCCGGTGACCGATGCGGATGGTCAACCTGTCGCCGATGGCACCATCCGCCTCACCCGGCTGGACTGGCCGTAACAGGCAGGGATCAGGGAATCAGGGATCAGGGATCAGGGAACCAGATTCTCTGACTCCCAATCTTTCCGAGCGGTATTGTAGTCACAAAGGCGCTTTTTGGCAATCACTTGAGGTAAGGGCAAGCGACGGCAGACCGCCGACCGCCGACGAGTCCAGAATAGCGGCGGTCTGCCGTTGGCTGTCGGCAGTCTGCACGGGTTTGAGCGATCTCGGCTGACCTTTGATATTTGGCATTTCCGTAGTATATTGGGGTTAACTCCTTCCCAGGAGAAACCTGCGGTCTTTGATCTGGACACGTGGAAAGCGGAAGTTTCCGGCGGATGATATGTTGCAACTGAGAGACAAGGTAGCGAATAAACTTCCTACTTCCTACTTCCTACTTCCTACTCCCTTTTCCGTGGACCCCGGCCTATTCGTTGCGATCCTACTGGCTCTCTTCGCCATCGTGCCTTTGCTGGCCCATCCCGGCCTACCCAACACCGCCGACGGACCCGCGCACCTGATGCGCCAGGTGGAACTCAATCAGGCGTGGCAAGACGGCATCCTCTACCCGCGCTGGGCGCCCGACTTGGCTTACGGTTACGGGATGCCTCTTTTCAACTACGCGCCGCCGCTGCTGTACCAGGTCACCCAGATCTTGCACCTGACCGGCCTGCCTCTCGACACCTCGATGAAGGGCACCATCATCCTGATGATGGTCCTTTACAGCCTGGGGATGTATCTCTTCGTGCGCGACCTGTTCGGTCCGCGACCGGGGTTGCTGGCAGCAGCCGTTTATGTCTATGCCCCCTACCGGTTGCGCGAGGCGTACATCCAGGGAAATTACGGCCAGTTCTGCGGATTGGCTTTCTACCCACTCATTCTATGGTCATTTCATGGACTGGTGACGACCAACCGCCTCCGCTATCTGCCCCTGGCGGCCCTCTCCCTGGCCGGGCTATTGCTCAGTCACAACATCAGTGCCATGCTCTTTGCCCCGCTGTTGGGGGCGTATCTGGTCTTTCTGTTGGGGCTGAGGAGATTTGGGACTCAGGGACTCAGGGACTCAGGGACTCAGGGACTCAGGGAATCAGGGAATCAGGGATCAGGGAATCAGGAGGCGAGATCGCCTGATTCCCTGAGTCCTGATTCCCCGAGTCCCGATTCCCTGAGTCCTGATTCCCCGCTCCCCAGGACCCTCGCCGCCATTGCCTTGGGTCTGGGACTATCCGCCTTTTTCTGGCTGCCGGCCTTTGGCGAGCGAGACTTGATCCGCCTGTCAAGCATCACCCGGGACTTTTTCGACTTTCGCCTAAACTTCATCAGCCTGTCCGAATTGCTGGCCCTGCCCCGCCCTCTGGACCTGTCGGCCATCAACCCCTATTATCCGCTCAGCTTGGGGCTGGCGCAGATCACTTTCGCTGTCCTGGCTCTGCTGGGGCTGGGACTCTATTTCGTACTGCAAAGTGCCCGCAGGGTGCGTGTTGCGAAGTACCCGCAGGGTGCGTATTGCGTATCTCCTACTGCGGATGGGCGGTTCTCGGCGGACCACACGCATGGGGCGCGGTCGCACGCCCTTGGCCACGTGCTGTTCTTTGCTGCTGCCTTGCTGGTGGCCGCTTTTCTCACGCTGCCGTATTCACAGCCAATTTGGGAGGCGGTGCCGCTGCTGGAATTGGCCGAATTTCCCTGGCGCTGGTTAGGCCCGGCGATTCTATGTGCGGGGGTGCTGGCTGGCGGAACGTTGTATCTATTCGAAAGGCTGGAGGCTGGAGGCTGGAAGCTGGGGGCTAGGGGCTGCCCGTCCCGGCTGCGTACCCCGTTTGGGGCACTTCGTCCCGCCTACGCGGGGCTTCGCCGCGCGGGCCGGGGGGGGCTGGGGATTGGCCTCGCCTTCACCCTGGCCGCCAACCTGTTCTATCTTTTCCCGGCCCAGTTTATCCCCTGGGGCACCCCCACCCCGGCCGATGCAGTAGTCTACGAAGCCCAATCAGGTGCCATCGGCACCACCAGCACCGGCGAATTTTTGCCGTACTGGGCCGACCAGTACCCATCTCCCGCCACTCTTGGCACCGATTACGCGGCCGGCCGGCTCCCGACCAAGTTGGACCCGGCCTCGCTGCCCCAGGGAGCGGCTGCCACCACGCTCAGCTACACCGCCCGCGAAACGCGTATCGCCGTCAGCAGCCCGGCCCCCTTCGCCGCCACTTTCCGTGCCCTCTACTGGCCCGGCTGGCGTGTCATCATCCAACGACCGCCAGATACCGGGGAGAGGGCGAGCATCCAACGCTTGGCCCAGGACCCGGAAATCTCCCGACCCGACGGCCTGATGCATGCCCATCTCCCGGCCGGAGAATACGAGGTCAGCCTGTACCTCTTCCCTACCCCTATTCGCCGGGCGGGGACTCTCATTTCGGTGCTATCGCTGGCGGCATTTCTCGGTCTGGGTCTGAGTCGGTTGGTAAATTGGAAGATTGGAAGATTGGAAGGCTGGAAGATTGGAAGATTGGATGCAGAGCGATCTACCAATCTACCAGTCTCCCAATCTCCCAATCTCCCAATCTCCCAATCTCCCAACCCAGCAACC
>JAHELX010000627.1 GCA_024643945.1 Anaerolineales bacterium | reverse complement strand
CAATAGCTATAAAGAGCCGCCACGTGGAAAACCCAGTCGCAGCCCGCAACGCCCCGTCGCAGGCTGTCAGTGTCCCTCAGGCCCCCTGCGACACGCTGCACGGGCAGCCCATCCAGTTGGCAGGTATCTGCTCCGGGGCGGACCAGTGCCCGCACCTCATGGCCGGCCGCAAGCAGACATCTGACGACTGAGCCGCCGATAAATCCGGTCCCGCCAGTTACGAAGACACGCATGTCCTCCCCTCACCCAGGCAAGAATATGTCTAAAAGCAGGATGCGGCTCCTCAAGGCCCAACCAGCGCCCAAGGTGACCCCGGGCACTCACTCATCGGGTGCATCCAGCAGGATCAGGACTCGCCGGTAGGTTTGTCCGTGCCAGCGGTCCATGATATTCTCATTGAAATTATAGCCAAAAGCGCTCCGCTTGTCCATATGTCCTATGAAGGAGAAGTTTAAGACGATCGTAAGGCAACCTTGCCCCATGCGTTGCCCTAGATGATGCGTGTCTAGCAGGCTTCGTCAAGGCGAGAAAGAGTTATTGCAGCGATAATGTGAAATCCCACCGTAGCGTGTCATTTCTCGCGCGGTGCTCTTGAGTAGACAGAATGGAAAGGAGAGACTGACATGAGCAGATTGAAAGGGGAGATCTCAGATGGAAATACTGTCAGGTGTCGGCGGATTGCTGTTAGTCGCTGTCATTTTGTGGGATGGTTTCGAAACGATCATCTTGCCGCGTCGGGTGACGCGGCAGTTTCGTCCCACGGAATTGTTTTATCACGCCACGTGGATGCCATGGTCAGCCATTGCAGGGCGAATACGCAACGAAAAACAACGCCAGAATCTGATAGGCTACTTTGGACCGCTGTCGTTGATCATGCTGGTAGGCGTCTGGGCGATTAGCTTAATCGTTGGCTTCGCCTTGCTGCAATGGGCGCTCGGTTCACAATTTGCTGCGCCCGAGGGTAAAGCCAGTTTTGCCACTGACCTCTATGTGAGCGGCACGACGTTCTTCACCCTTGGATTGGGTGATGTGACGCCCCGCTTGGGGTTGGCGCGTTTTTTGACGGTAGTTGAAAGCGGAGTCGGCTTTGGGTTCCTGGCGCTCATTATCAGTTACCTGCCCGCTCTGACCAGCGCCTTCTCGCAGCGCGAGGTAAACGTCTCATTGCTCGACGAGTGGGCCGGCTCGCCGCCGACCGCGCTGGAGTTGCTACGCCGCAACAGTGGGAAAGGCCAGGCAGCCTCTGTCGAACAGTTCCTGCGCGACTGGGAACGCTGGTCAGCCGAATTGATGGAGAGTCACCTGTCGTATCCTGTCCTGGCTTATTTTCGCTCGCAGCACGAAAATCAAAGTTGGGTGGCGGCGCTGGCGATGGTTCTGGACCTCTGTGCGTTGGTGCTTGTCGGTATTGATGGAGTGCCGATCAGCGCAGCACGCCGGACCTTTGCCATGGCGCGTCATGCAGCCGTTGACCTGACGCAGGTTTTCAATGCGCCACCGCACGCACCGGAACTTGATCGTCTACCGTCTGTCGAGTTGGTACGGCTGCGTAGGCGATTAGCAGCGGCAGAAATTCACTTGCGTGAAGGTGCCGATGCCGATCAGCAACTAACTGAGCTGCGCCAGATGTACGAGCCTTACCTGAATGCACTGGCTGATCATCTGCTTGTTTCTCTGCCCTCCTGGATTCCAGCTTTGGAGCAACTCGACAATTGGCAAACCACTGCATGGGAGATATAAGGTCCTGAGCGCAATAGGCACAGTCCATTCCGCTCTTCAACACCGTGCCGTCCACGCTGTAGATGTCAATAAGGGGTACCGCCTTCGAAAGCGAGTTAATCTCCGAGCACGGGGCTGGCGTCGTGGATCTGGCGGTTTTCTTTGCCCCGTACGAAAGATAGTCCCGCCGCCAGGATGCACAGCACAATCGAGACCAGGAAAGCGCTGTGCATGCCGATCACGAAGGCCTGCGTGATGCTCGAGCCCAGCGCCACGTTGGTACCGACGAAAAGACTGAACATCACGTCGCGCGGCATGCTGGCTGCCGCTACCGCCAGCGACAACGCGAAGCTGGTCACCATGCCCGCCTGGCGCAGCGTGGCGAGCGTCCCCGAGGCGATGCCCAGGCGCGGCACCGGCGCGGCGTTCATGGCCGCGCTGGTATTGGGCGCGTAAAACATACCACCGCCCAGCCCCATCAGTGCCAGGCCACCGGCGATTTGCGGGTAAGGCGTGCTTGTCGTGATCTGCATGAGCCACACCAGCGCCCCGCTCTGGATCAGCAGGCCCAGCGTGGCCGGAAAACGCGCGCCGATCCGGTCGGCAATGATGCCGCTCAGGGGCGCCATCACCGAGCTGACCAGCGGAAGAGGGATCAGCAGCAGTGCAGCCTGTAGGGGGCTGTCGCCTCTTACACCGATCAGATAAAAGATGACCAGAAAGTTGACCGCGAACAGCGCCAGGGCCTGCATCATGGCCGACAGCACCGAAAAGTTGTAAACTCGCGCCTTGAAGAGCGAGAAATCGATCACCGGATTCTTCGCTCGTCTTTCCCACCAAAAGAAAGCCAGTAGGAACACGACGAAGGCAGCAAAAAACGTGATGATAGGCCAGGCTGTCCAACCCAATTGGATGCCCAGCGTTAAAGCCAGCAGAATCGACACCAGGCTGATGCTAAACGTCGCCGCGCCAATGGCGTCGAATTTTTCGCCTTTCTTACGTATGGAGAGCTCTTTCAAGACCCAAAAACCCCACACCGTTCCGATTATGCCAATGGGCACGTTGACGAAGAAAATCCATCGCCAGCTACCAACGCTGAGGATCAGTCCGCCAAGCACCGGGCCAAGCACACCCCCGGCTGCCCAGGTCACCCCATTGATCCCCAGCGCACGGCCGCGTTCATTGGCCGGGAAAGCTTCGGTGAGAATGGCGACGCTGTTCACCACCATCAGCGCCGCACCGCTGCCCTGGATCAGGCGAAACAGAATCAACTGCATGGCCGTCCCCGACAGGCCGCAAAGCGCCGAACCGATCGTGAAAATGGCAAAGCCCAGGTTGTACATGCGCACGCGACCAAGCATGTCGGCGATGCGACCGAAGGTCAGCAGGAAAACCGTGCTGATCAGGATATAAGCCATGATGACCCAGATCATCGAGACCAGGTCGGCGTGTAATTCCACCATCATATAGGGCAGGCCCAAAATGACGATAGTGCTGTCGATGGCTGCCATCAGCGCGCCGATGGTCGTCACGCTCAGCACGATCCATTTGTATTCGATATTCCCGAATACCTTTTTTCTCGAGGATGAATCTACACCGTTTCTTTTCATGATTTTCAACACTTGTCTTCAAGTTTTCCCTCCCAGTATAGGCTAAAACGCCCGATTAATCCTTATGATTAATGAAAGATTACCTTAAGAGAACTTTAAGCATTTTTCCGTCACCGGTGGCCATTGCCCGATCATCGACGAAATAAGCGAGCGCTTCCCTGCCACGCCGGCGACACCGATCCGCCTGGTCTCTGACGTCGCGCCTCATGCGACCCGGACGCGGCATCCGAGTCACCTCTGCAGAGGGCGCGGGCTGTTGGCGAAGTCCAGGATTTTGCCGGTGCCGTGGTTAACAATGTAGAGAAGGTGATCGTCGGAAAAACGCCCTCGGCGGTGAGACTACCGCAGGGATGGTGCGGGAGCTGCTCAAGCAAGTCGAAGTTCCAATTGGGTAACTACCCCACGGCTTTAAACTGGCGCTCGACCAGGAGCGCCGCCATAATCGCACTCTGCCCCGATAGTCCGGCGCAGATAAACATCACCATCCGGAAAGCACCCACGAACGCCAACTTGATCGCCATTTCAACCACGCTGGCATCCTGAGGTGGAACCTGAGCGGGCACAGATGCCTCGCCGAGGCGGCTGGCCTCAGCTTGAAGCGCAGTGCGCGCTTGATGGGAAAGATTGATCGATGCCGTGCGGGCTTCCAATTCCGTTGCAAAGATGAACAGCGCTGTTGCTCCCACAACGGCAATGGCCAACACGCCGGCCG
>JAHELX010000626.1 GCA_024643945.1 Anaerolineales bacterium | reverse complement strand
CACGAGATGTGCTATAATGGGTACGGTAGGGCGTCTTGCTCATGGTAAGCTCCTTTCTGTTTCACTGCCTTCTCTTTCGAGGAGCTTACCAGTGGCGACCCGAACCTTCAGGTTCTTCCCCAGTATCTTGATACGTCAGGTCGCGGTTGTGTGACGCCGTCGACACGGGGGACGGCAATCGCAGGTGAGCTGTATGACATACAAACGAGCCACCGAGCTTCTACGAGACTTGGGCTTCACCATCATTTTGCTCATTACGCTCTACGTGTTCTCCGGCGCCGAGTATGCCAGGCGCAATGCCAACCTTCGAGAACTTCGTTGGGGGCTGGTCGGGGAGCTGGCGCCCAATGGCGAAGACCTATGGGACTGGCGCTGGGGGCTGGAGGATCACGATGACATCGGCGGTACGACGACGAGCGTAGCCAGCAGTTTTTCCGACTACATTCTGGACAAGCAGTTGCACGACTACGACTTCATGTTTACGACTGAATCACCCCCATATGGCATGATATGGGGAGCATTGCACGTGGACGATTGGTACGAGCAGTCTCCGCACGGTTTCGTTGGTTCGGAAGTCAAGGTGTCCGGCTATCTTGAGATCACACGCGATGACCAGGAACAGTATCAGCTTGATCTGATTGGATACATTCCCGTCGATCCGTCATACAGTGCGTTACGCATGGCTCACCCGACCTGGGGTCTCTGGTCCATCCAGGGGGAATCGCCGGAACGAAAGATCTTCCCCTCGGTATACGCCGCACGCCGCGCGGCTCGAAATCTGGGACTGACTCAGTATGGCAGCGCATTGCATTCGTCCGAATACCTGATACTTGCCCTCGACGCCGAAGCGTCCATCAAGTACCGGGTTCCCGTCGTAGGCGTAGAACTCCCAATCGATTGGGCACTCCTCGCAACATCCGTCATCGCGTTCGGCATCTCAGTGCTCTATTCGACCGCTTCGCGTTGGGCGCTCTTGCAATTTGAAGATGAAACGAAGAACGAATGGGTTCTTATATCGACGCCACAGCCTGGAAGCAAATCGTTCGCTGACCGCCTTTCGGTCTCCTTCGAATTACTTACCCTGCGGGCGACTCTTATGATTCTCGTGCTATCGCCAGAGGTGATTCTCGTGATCAATGCCTTGATGCTTCGCGGGTTGGCAGATCGTCGTTGGTACTTCTACATCGTCTGTGCTCTCACGGCCCTGAACCTCATCCCGACGATTTCGGCGGTCCGTTACCTTCGGAGCTTATTGGCGCGCATGAATTCTCAAACCGTACGCACGACGGGCCATGGCTGATATCGATGAGCCAATAGGGCCACTTGACATTCGAAAAGGGGACCACTAGTTTTAGTCAGATTTATCTGACGCTGTTTTGTAGCCGGGCGAGTTCACACTTGCACCGCGCGCAAGTGCAGGTGTCACCCGGCGGCCTTGGCCAGCGAGTGAGGTTCTGTTGACGAATTTTTGAGGCTGGCAAACCAGGCCAGTCAGCACGTTGAGGCTAGCCACTTTTGACCGTTAACGAGGGACCACATGTTTCACGATGATGGCACTTTCAACTTTCATGAGGAGATCATGGCCTTGGCCGAGGAATTCTGCCGGGAATGGGAGCAGCGTCGCGGGCCATTCAAGAACAGGCTGGAGGGCGCGCTTGTTTTGAATTTCGCCCTTTGCACCATCAAGCACGACCTGGAGGAAATACTCGATCAACTGGAATGGCAACCTGTCTTCAAGGGTGTCTCACCCCGAGAGGTTTACGAACGAGGCGGTTACGGCCATGAACAGCCAAAAGGTTTGAGCGACAGGGACGTTATCGAACTGGTGGAGAAATCTTTACGTCGAATACGACGCAACTGATGAGTAACCCGTCCTACCGATGACCTGTGTTGGAAGGTCAGACAGGATACTATGGGCCATTCCCATTGCGTACATCACTCATTCACAGGGAGGAACACCCCCCATGCGCGAACTGAAATTCGGCTGGCATATGCCCTCGTTTCCGGTCGACGGCAGCAGCGGACCGGCTTTCATAGACCAGATCCGGCACACCCTGGATCGCATCCAGCCTCACTTCGACTCGGTCTGGGTGGATGACCACTTGATGCCCTGGGCTGAGTGGCAGTCCAATGACACGCCCTACCTGGAATGTCTGACCACTATCGCTTATTTTGCCGCCGCCTACCCCGGCCTTAAATTTGGGGCCACGGTTCTCTGCCAGTCTTACCGCAACCCCGGCCTGCTGGCCAAGATGGCCGCCAATCTCCAGCTCCTCACCGGCGGGCGGTTCCTCCTTGGCATCGGCGCCGGCTGGATGGAAGAGGAATACCAGGCTTACAACTTTGACTTTCCGAAAGCGCCGGTGCGCATCGCCCAATTGGAAGAAGCCGTTCAGATTGTGCGGAAACTATGGACCGAATCGCCGGCCAGCTTTGAAGGCAGCTATTATCGTATCCAGAATGCTTATTGCGAACCGCGTCCGGACCCGGTCCCGCCGCTGCTGATTGGCGGAGGCGGCGAACAGCTTACCCTGCGCGTGGTGGCCAGGTACGCCGACCGGTGGAACATCTCCGGCGGAAGCTATGGCAACTACGCGCACAAGCTCGAGGTGCTGCGCCAACACTGCGCGGCCGTCGGTCGCGACTACGACGAAATCGTCAAGACCTGGTCGGCAGAGGCCGTTGCCGTGGCCGAAACCGAGGCGGAAGCGGGTCGCATCGCCGCCGCACAATGAGGATTCCATCACCGGCACGCCGGCTCAGGTGGCGGAACAGCTTCAGGCATTTGTCGATCTCGGTGTCAGGTATCTCATTGTGCGCCTGCTGGACTTCCCTAACACGCAGGGCATCGAGATGTTTGCGCGGGAAGTGATGCCGCGATTATCGGCCTCAAGTTAATCAACCTATCGCCAATCACATTATTGAACCGGCTGAGGCGCCATCAATAAGAATAGGGGAGACTGATCTTCAGCGGGCACATCCGCCACGACGATTAAATCATGACGACCCCGGGGATTGTCGATGTGTCCGTCGGCGTGCCAGTCATTGCCCCAATGACCGCCGTCAAAAAGATACCGAAAGCAATACTGGCGGCCGGCATCCAGCTCTAGCTCAATGGTCCAATCTGCTTTCCAGTCACGCTGGAAGGGTAAACTCTTTCTGTCCCAGTTATTGAAATCTCCAACCAAATGAACAGATTCCGTCCAAATTGTGCCAGGGACCTCGAAGGTCACAATGACTTTACCTCCGCGCCCGGAACGACGCTTATATATCATGCTATCCCTCCTTCTCGGGTTACATCAAACATAACGATCGAACCAGGGTGGCAAGGATGGAATGAGAAAAGTTAGGGTGCTCATTGCTATGTTGGGCCAACCGGGAGAGCAACCGTGCCACCTGCTTTTGTGGGTATTGATAGGACTCAGCGTATGTTGGTAAAGAGCTGGAAACGTGGAGACCATGAGTACTCTGTGGCGCCCCTTGTTCCCGGAGGAGCGACTTAGAGCACCTGCCCTGGCCTCGATGAGGTATTATAAGACACTCGATGAGGGACCCTCGCTGTCACACTCAGCCTTCGCTGGCAGGTGTGATGAGGGTTTCTTGGGCACTGAGGTGATGTATATAGAATGGCCAAACCAACCAGGTCTAATTACCCTAATTATATCATATAGTTGTATTAATGCAATCTTCGTCGTTGGGGGGGTATTCGGATTTCGGAGCGAACCCTCCCGGAGCGCCCAATGGTCCCCTGCACAGGGGAAAGCCCCCCACGGGGCAGGTTTTGACTGAACAAGCCCCGTGGGGGGGCTTTGCTCCGGGAGGGTGTGTCGGCCCCAAATTGGTTCGTTGGTTTTGAGTAAGGAATCATTGACGCCGGTTGATAACTATGATAAACTAGCATCAGACGGCAAACTTACCCTCTCTACTTCTCGTTTTGCACTCACAGATTGTCATCCTTCTCCACGTCTTTGTCGTTTCCTTGTTACCCTACATTATGTCATTCCGAGGAGCGAAGTGCCCCGTATGGGGTACAAAGTGCCCC
>JAHELX010000625.1 GCA_024643945.1 Anaerolineales bacterium | reverse complement strand
CCACCTGGTAGCGCCCCAGCACCTCCGGCAAACCGGCCAGGTGGTCCGCATCGGGGTGCGTATTTACCACCACGTCCAGCGAGCGATCCCAAAAGGGCATGTGGCGGCCCATCCCCCACAGTACATCGCTGGGGCCGGGGCCGCCGTCAATCAAGATCTGTCGCCCGCTGGGGGTGGTGATGAAGATGGCATCCCCCTGGCCCACGTCCAGGAAGGCCACGTGCAGGCGACCGTCGGGCAGAGACATCACCGCCAGCCAGACCAGGATTACCGCCAGCGCGCCCCCGGCGAACATGGCCCGCGTCGAGCCCCGCAGGCGGTTGGGGCTCGGGGATGGTGGCGGCGGTGCCTCAGCCTCGGAACGCGCGCGGCTGGCCAGCCACAGGCCGCCCACCAGCCCGGCGTAAATCGCCGCCAGCAGCCAGGGGCTGAAGCGCCCCAGGCTGAGCGAGGCAAAGGGGACGGTCGCCGTCCAACCCACCACCCATACCGTCCAGGCCAGGGGCAGCCAGGCCAGCCAGCCCAGGAGTTGCCCCAGGGGCAGCCAGACCATGCCGGCCATAGTAGCCAGGCCGCCGGCCAGCATCACCATGGGCTGAACCGGCAGGATGAGCAGGTTGGTCAGCAGGCTGACCGCCGACATCCGTCCGAAGTGATACACGATCAGCGGCTCAGTGGCGATCTGGGCGGCCAGGGTCACCAGCAGCGCTTCGCTCAGTAACCCCATCACGCGCCGCCCGGTGTGCGCCCCGGCCAGGGCCGTCAGCCAGCGCTCGGCGACGCGCTCCAGGGGCGGTGTCACCCAGATCAGGCCGGCCGTGGCCGCGAAGCTGAGCTGGAAGCCCACGTCCCACAGAGTGTGGGGATTGATGGCCGTCATCAGCAGCGCCGAAAAGATGAGCGAGGTGCGCACCTCCGTCTGGCGCCCGAAGTAGAGCGCCAGCACGTACAGGCAGCCCATGATCGCCGCCCGCACCACGGCCGCGTCGGCGCCGACCAGCAGCGTGTAGAGCACGATACCCGCCAGGGCCAGCGGCACCGCCCGCCGCTTGCCCAGCGCTTTGCTGCCGGCCAGCATCAACAGGCCGGCCACGATGGCAATATTAAAGCCGGAGATGACAATAATGTGGCTGGTGCCGGTGGTGTTGAACTGCTCGTACAGATTCTGGGGGATGCCGGTCTCCACGCCCAGCAGGATGCCGCTCAGCAAAGCGGCGTAGGGCTCGGGCAGTATCTGGGCGATGGTACCTTGAGCACGGGCTTTGAAGGCATACAGCCCTGCCCACAGGGGACTGCCCTGACCGGCTTCGATCAACTCGATGCGCGGCCGGCGCAGCATCGAATACACACCCTGGCGCGCCAGGTAATCCTTGTACGAGAAGTCCTCGAACACCGGGGGCGTTTCCAACTCCCCGCTGACCGCCAGCCGTTCGCCGTAGGCGTGGGTGGGGTAACGCGGCGCCTGCACCAGCACCAACCCTCTCACCGGCCGCATATCCGGCGCAGGGTCATCAGAGGTTTGGGTAGGGGCAGGTTGGGTAGGGGCAGGTCTTAGACCTGCCCCTACCGATTCCACGGTCAGCGATTCGGCGCGCAAGCGCAGGTTCTGATAGGTATCGCGCACGTCCGGTTCGTCGACCACCACGCCGGCCAGCGTCACCTGGCCCTGGTCGTTATAGGTGGCCAGGTCGCCGGGTCCAAAGTGAGGGGTGGCCCACAGGGTACGTACCCCGCCGGCCAGCAAGGCCAGCGCGCAGGCAGCCGCCAGGCGTGGGCCTGGCTCGCGCCGCCAGAGGAACAGCGCGGCCAACGGCGGCAGCGCCAGCAGCCCCAGGGTAGGAAGAGGTGGCTCCAGCCAGTGGGCCAGGGCAATCCCCACCAGCCAGGCCAGGCCGAGGGTGATGAGCGTCATTGTCTCTTCTCTGGTTCGTGATTGGGGTGCGTTGGATTCTATCCTATGCCGTCGAGGAGCGCAAATAACCTGTATGAGGTACTGGTCTTAGTAAGCCGGTGGACAGGTTGGCCATGTGGGGGTGCAACACGCCATTGGCTACTAAAATGATACCAAGGTCGGAACTGCAGACTCCACGCGCAGAAGTATGTAGATTTCACCTTGGCTTTAGTTTAGGTCGGCCACGTTGGCGCCCTGCCGGAAGCTGGGACTGAGTTTGAGGAGCTTTGAGATTAGTCTGAACAGGATGCAACAAATCATGCAGCGTGATTTAGCGCGGATAGCCGCCATAGGGCTCAGGAAAACCATTTGATGGTTGTCTGATTAGACCAGGTCTCTGGTCAGACTCTCGCCCCCCCTTCGTAAATCCTTCACTTGATAGCCAAACAAGCCAGGGATACCGATTAACACGGCCGATAAGCCGATCATGGCCGGGATGCCCAGGATCGGCGACAGAAATCCGGCCAAAATTCCACCCACCGGGATTGTGCCTTGCATTAAGGTTCGGAGCAGGGCAAACGTTCGGCCGCGTAACGCTTCCGGTATAATTTGCATGCGAAGCGTCTGGGCCCAAATGGTCAGCGGTGCGTGAAAGAGACCAAACAAGATTAAACTGAAAATCACCCACCCCATGTTCTGGCTCAACAACAGCAGACCCAGCGTCACGCCGGCCAAAAATTGGACCAGACAGATGAGCGTCCCTAAAGTAAGCGCGAAAATCAGGCCGCCGGCCAGAATCGAACTCAGCACCTCGCCAATCGCCACAAAACCTAACAAAAGCCCATACAATTCAGGTCCGCCATTGAGAACCCGATCCGCATAAATGGGCAGCCAGACCAGGATCAAGCCAAAGCCCAGATTAAAGGTAAATCCCAGCCAAAACATACGAAACGATTTGAATTGCAATACCTGCCGGTAACGATCCATTTGCCACTTGTTCATAACATTCACCAATTGCAACTGTTTTAGCGAGTGGCATAATGCTGCCATAGGTACATTGCCGCATAGGCTCGCCAGGGACGCCATCTGCTCGTTGCCGAAGCTGCGCCTCTGTCAGCATGTTACCCTTCTTTTCGGCGGCGGCCCGGCGCAGAGCCAGGTCGCCGGACGGGAAGGCATCCGGTTCGCCCAATGCACGCATGGCAATATAATGAGCCGTCCAGGCCCCCACACCAGGGAGAGCAGTCAGACACGCAATCGCTTCCTCCAACCCCACCGCTGTTCCAAAAGGCAGATGGCCATCCCTGACGGCCCTGGCTAATCCCCGAATCGCTTCCGCTCGTTGAGGCATCAAACCCATGTCCGAGAAATCAGCGTCAGCCAGCCGGTCGGGGCAGGGAAACAAATAAACCAGTTCATCGTCACCGGCCGTTTGAAGAGGCTGGCCATAAGTCTTAACCAATCTGCCCGCCAGCGTATTGGCGGCCTTGACGCTTACTTGTTGGCCCAATATGGCTCGGACGGCAATTTCAAAGCCATCCCACGCCCCCGGAATGCGTAGACCAGGGTAACTTTGTACCAGTTCGGCCATTCGCTTATCTTGCGTGAGGTGGCTGGAGATTTGCATCGGGTCAGCCCTCAAATCGAACAGGGTCCGGACCCGTTCTGAGATTTGCATTAAGCCCCTGGATAGTTCGGGCGGCACCTGCAACAGCAGGTATTGTGCTCCTTCAACCGGCTGCACCTCGATGATGCCGGTTGCTTCGCCAATTTGCACCGTCCGGCGATACCGGTCGGCGCTGATCGCTTCAACCCCCGGAATGGCGCGGGCCTGGAGAAATTGAATCAGGGATTGCCAATCAAGAGGCGGTCGATACGCTAGCTTGAGCTGAAGATTGGCCTCGCCAGCGGTAGTAGACATCTGCTTTTTGGTTCGGCGTAGTTCGGTTGGCGCCCGGCCGTAGGTCCTGCGCATGGCGGCATTAAAACGCCGAATGCTGGAAAATCCGGCGCAAAAGGCCACCTCTGACATGGGCAGCATTGTTTCGTCAATGAGTTTTTTAGCGAAATGGATGCGGCGGGTTTGAGCCACAGCAATGGGGGGTGCCCCCAGGTGTTCGACAAACAAACGCCGCAGATGACGCGGGCCAATGT
>JAHELX010000624.1 GCA_024643945.1 Anaerolineales bacterium | reverse complement strand
TGCGATCCGTGCTGTGGCGGATGTTCCCCAGCTACAGCAGGTGGGTGAAGCGACAAAAGAACCCTAGCGCAGTTACGATAACCTGTTTGTGTCACTCCGGCAAGCAATGACCGGGGCGGGGTACACACCCCGCCCTGTCTGTTGTAGCTGGTCCCGTAAGCAGCAGGCTGAACGTGCTTAATTCAGCCTGCTGCTTATATTTTATGGAGGCACAATCGTGACAAAACTGTTATACCCGCGTGTGTGGCGATTTGTTCAGCCATTTGTCTTGACAAGTCGACAAACATGTGTTATAATACGCCTGGATAGAACAAATGTTCTGGAACGCATTATGAGTGAGATAACTACCAAAGGACGAATCACTATCATGCTGGGCAAATACCAGCTTACCACCGGCGAGCGGCTGTCACACCGCCGCCTGGCCCAGCTTGCCGACGTACCCAAAGACCTGGTTTACCGGTTGGATGCCGGCCTGGCGCGTTACGTCGATCTGCAGGCTCTGGCCCGCTTGTGCGCGGTGCTTGACTGCCGCGTCGAGGAGATCCTGGTTTGGAATGGCGATCATGAGGCAAAGCAACCATGACAGGTCTCTCTAATCCTTTCGACATCCTGCCGGCCAATCTATTCAATGTCTTCAGCACGCAAGGCGGGCTGCAACGCCATTATATGGCCATCTTGTTGCTCATCTATGAACTGGCCGAGTTTAATCGCTTTGGGTTAACCCGGGAAAATGTCGTCGCCGAAATTGTGAACTATCTGACCAGCGAAGGAAACCAGGGGCTGACCGAAGTCGACTTGCTGGAGACGGCTGAGGGGACGGAGGACCCGCTCACCCCCGGCGATGTCCAGGAACAGGCCAGTTGGTTTCTGCGCCGCCTGGTAGAGGCAGGCTGGCTGGAGCGCGAGCAGCAGGCCGACTACACCGAATTCATTATTCTGCCTGACTATGCCTTTACCCTGCTGGAGGCTTTACGCACCATTCAGCAGCAGAAGCCTCACGAGTACACCGGCCAGATGTACACCGCCCACCAACTCATTACCAACCAGGGGGATAATTTCTCCCCGGCATTGGCTCTCACCCAGGCCTACGAGAACGTGCGCCAGGTGGTGCGTGGCCTCAACGAGTTGAACCAGAATATCCGGCGCTACACCGAACGGGTTACCCGCGACCGCCCGGTGGCCGAACTGCTGCGGCTGCAATTGGACGACTATGCCCAGGCGCTCGGTCCGGCCTACCACGCCCTGAAAACCTCGGACCACGTCTCGCGCTACCGGCGGGACATCACCAGCCAGTTGCAGGCATGGCAGCTCGACGGAGACTGGCTGGACCACACCGCGGACGAGTTGGCCACGCAGAGCCGCCTCACCCCTGCCCAGGCGGCCGACGAGATCAACCACTATTTGCGTTTTATCATCAACCAACTGGAAAGCCTGGATCCCTTGCTGGAGGAGATCGACCGGCGACACACCCAATACCTGCGCACCTCGCTGCGCCAGATACGCTACCAACTGGTCAGTGCTGATGGCAGCTTCAGAGATCGGCTTGCCTCTTTGGCGCGTGGCCTGGCTGCCTTGCAAGCCGAGGGGGAAGATTGGCTGCCGGATGAGATGCCGGTCTTTCAGGCCGCGCCTATCGAGCAACCTGATACCAACAGTTATTACACGCTGCCCCAGCGCCGTGCTCCGTTCACGCCGCAGCCGGTAATCTCGCCCGTGCTTGATCCGGCCACCGTCCGGACCTTGCGCGCCGCCACCCTGCAAGACCTGGGGATGACCATCACCCCGGCCAAGATTCAATCCTTTGTCAACCAATTCTTCAACGGGCACCGCACGCTGCACGTGGGTGAGCTGCCGCCCGAGGCTTTTGAGAAGGAAGAAGACCTGCCCTGGCTCATCTACACCATCGCCTACGGCAATCACCCGGAAGTCAATTACGAACTCGAGCCGCTGCCGGGCGAGCCGGTCACTTTGGGCATGGTGCGGGTCAAGCCGTTCCAGTTGATTAAGAAGTGAAGCGTGGTGCGTGGTGCGTGGAGCGTGGAGCGTGGCTGCAAACGGAATACGCAGTACGCAATATGCTTCATCCATTAGCGAGATAACTCTGAAGGGAAGTAATCTATGTTCAGCGCTGATACAATTCTCGAAACCACCGCTCTGCCGGAAAAGACTCGCCGGGATATCCCGCGGGTGATGAACCGGCTCCTGGGCCAAACTTTTCTCTATCAGGATGTCGAGACCGACAAGGAAGATTACTATTTTGTTCATCGCCACCGGGCTATCTTTGCGGCACTGCTGGCCTTGACCGGCTTTACGCTGCTGCACGACGATTACCACCGCATCTTTCAGGTCATCTCCGATTTCAGCTACTCGCGCCAGCGTTACAAGCTCGACGAGTCGCTGATGATTGTGGTCCTGCGCAAGCTCTACGAGGAGCAGGCCGCGCAGCTCAACCTGGCTACCGACCCGGTGGTCACCGTGGGTGAAGTGCGCGAGGAGTATCGGACCATTACCGGCAAGGAGCGGGATCTGGGCATCGGCCAGTATGAAGCCATCATGCGCAACTTGCGCCGCCTGGGCCTGATCGAGCCGCTGGACGGTCGTTCCCTCGACGTGCGGGACAGCGAGGCTCGCCTGCGCCTGCGCGGCTCGGTCAAGATGATCCTGCCGGTGCAGACAGCGGAGGAGATGGAGGCGTGGTTAAGGCGGTACCGGGTGGAGGATGAAGACAGTGAAGCGTAGAGCGTGGAGCGTAAAGCGTGAAGCGTAAAAACGTAAAAATGTCACGGCTGGCGCACCACGCTTAACGTTTGACGTTTGACGTTTCACGCTTTACGCTCCACGCTCCACGCTCCACGCTCTACGTAACACGGGGGTAACTATGAAACAGTTGACTAGAATCCGCCTGATTAACTGGCATCTCTTTGAGAACACCACCATTACCTGCCAGGGTACTACCTACTTTATCGGTATCAACGGGGTGGGGAAGTCGACTATCCTGGACGCCATTCAATTTGCGCTGATCGGCGGGCAGCGGGACGTGAAATTCAACCAGGCGGCCATGGCCGGCAGCCAGCGCACCTTGACCAGTTACGTCCGGGGTGAGCTAGGCACCGAGGGGCAGCGCTATCTGCGCGACGACGCCACCGCCGTGGTGGCCCTGGAGTTCCGCAACCCCGACGACAGCTATTTTGTGCACGGAGCCGTGGTCGACGCCTATCAAGATGGTCGCTCGCCGGACGTGAGCTACTTCATCGTCAACGATGCCCGGCTCAACGATGCCTGGTTTTTCCGAGCCGAAGGCCAGCTCTTTGACAGCCGCGCCTTTCGCCGTCACCTGGAACACTTCCCCCTGCCCAGCCCGCAGGCGCGCGCCCAACTTTTCACCCGCCTCGAAGATTACCGCTTCCACCTCCTCAACCGCCTGGGCCAGCTCAAAGAGTCCTTTTCAGCTAAAATTGTCAAAGGCCTGGCTTTCAGTCCGCTCACCAACATCCGCGATTTTGTGCATACCTACCTGTTGGACGAAAACCTGGTGGATGTCAAAATCCTGCGCGAACAATTGGAAACCATGCGCCACTTCGAGGGCCTGGCAGCCGACATACGCCAGCGGATCGAGGCCCTGGATCACATCGAAGAGCTGGACCAGGAACGGCGCAGCCAGCGCCGCCTGCGATTGACCAACGGCTACATCAGCCGTCACGCCCAAAGCGATGCCCACCTGGCCGAACTCAAACGCTATCGCCTGGAACTGGACCAAAAGCAAGTGGAATTGAGCCGCTGTGGACTCCAGCGCGACGAGCTGGGCGAACACCTCGGCCACGCCCGCCAGGCTCATTTCGAGGCGAAAATGAGACTGGAGACGGACACGACAGCCACGCGCAAGAAAACATTAGAGGCGGAGATCGCTGAACTGGCAAGCGAACTCGCTCACCTGCGCCAGCAAGAAACTCGCCTCAACCAGACACTCACCAATGAGCTGGCAGACGCCCAACGCCTCAAAGCATTCTTGATTGAAGATGGAGTGGAAGTGCCCGAGTCACTCGAGGCTT
>JAHELX010000623.1 GCA_024643945.1 Anaerolineales bacterium | reverse complement strand
CAGCACCACCTACGGCAAGCGTTACCTGGACTTGACGCGTGAACTGGCGACGGCATTCAAATCCGGGACTAAAGGACAGGAGGGCAGAAGCCTGGAATCTGGAAGCCGGACGCTGGCCTCTAGCGACCGGGCGCCGGAAGTCGAAAGCGCAGCGATTCAGAAAAAGATGCAGATAAGGCCGTACGTTCAGGCTGAGGAAGCAGCTCGCGTGCGGAGCGGCCCCGGCACCGAGTATCCGCGCCTTGGAACCCTATGGCCGGGCGAGACAGCAGCGGTCGTAGGTCAAAATGCAGCGGGGACGTGGTGGCAGATAGAGTTCGCCGCAGCAGACAACGGCCTGGGTTGGGTCTCGGCCGATATTGTGACCTTTGTAGGCGATGCGGCCTCGGTGCCAGTGGTAGGCGGCGAAGCGATAGCTACTCCCATTTCCACACTCTTAGGGACAGCCACGCTGGCGGCCACGCTTTCACCTGCCGGTACGCCCAGCCCTACCACTTCCTCCCTGCCTACACCGAAATTATCCACGCCGACGTCCACCCCCGCGCCGACGTTGAGTCCTGTGCCGAGGGCCACATCGGCGCCAACGTTCACGCCACTACCATCCGGGTCACCGACGGCATCGCCGACGCTAACAGGCACGCCCATGCTGCGTACTACCCCAGTCGTGCAACGCCGGCCGGTCGGTTTGTTATGGCTGGGCGGCGGGTCGCTGGCGTTGGCCCTTGCCCTGGGGTTCCTGTTGGTGCGGGCAGTCCGCAGCAACAGGTGAGCCCAACCTACCTTCCATGATCGACCGTTTCCTCTCGAAGCCAGTATCTCATAGGACAAGCCGTTAGCTTGTCGCCAGACAGGACAATCTGACAGATTGTCCTACTTTTTTTATGACACAGTACCGCGATGAGAATTGCCGCGCTGGCAACCACTTCATTGTCTTCGGCTGCGGATTATGTTATACTTACGTCGGGAGAAAAGCCTCCCTTGTTTGGGCTCGAGGGCACTCAAAAATTTGGTGGGCCAGGCAGATACTCATCCACCTGGCCTGTTCCCTTGTGTCCACGATCTTTAAATATAACTGCGCCGCATGTCACGCGCGCAGCGTCAGTTGCTATTCTGGGAGTATTGATGTTCGTCTTACATGTTCACTGGCAACCTCCGCGTTCTCCGGTCGATACCGGAGGTATGCTTTTTTGGGCTGAAACCACCGATGCGCCTCAGCCGCCGCGGCAGAAGGGCCGGCTGGCCAAAAGCCCCCGGGCTAAGGATCACCCCTTTTGCCTGGCGCCGGCCACTCTGCGCCAGGTCCCCGGACTGGATCTTCAGCAGGCAGGAGCTCGCCCAGGCCAGGCAACGTTACGCCTGCCCACCACCCGGACTGGCCCCCAGCCATCCCCAGCTCTCTTGCACGACTGGGACCTGGATGAAGAGACGCCCCCTTTTTTGGCTCCCTGGCATATCCACGGCTTGTGGCTGCCGGCCGCCCAGGCTCTGCCCCAGGCCGATGCCTTGCCAACCCACATTGCGCTGGGCGCCGATGCTCGCTACTGGCGGCTAGCGGCCGCTCTGGTTCTGGAAACACTGGCGGCCCAGAAATTGGTGCCGGTGCTGGTCCCTGCCGATGCCACGGGCCGCACCTTCCATGCCCGCTGGCTGCCCATATTGGACGGGCCAAAGGACGCCCCACGCCTGGCACGATTGGAAAAAGCTATGCCTCCCATCTGCCGGGCGGAGGTAAGCACTCGCGAAACAACGGCCTCTTCTCTTCCGCACTCAGGGCCGACCCCCCGCGCGCTGCTCGATACGTTTCTGAAGACCATGGCCGATGCCCTGGCTCGCCAGTGGGGCCGTCCGGGCGCTCCTGACCGCATAGCTGACGACGGCCCCGCCCAGCGCTGGCTGGCCGCCCTCTTCCGGGATGATCCCAGCGTGGAGGCATCCCCGGCTCAATTGGAGGCCCTGGCACGCAGCCATCGCGCCTGGATGCGCAACCTGCACGTGGTGGGCGACGCCGCTTTCCGCGTCGCCTTTCGGCTGGAGGCGCCGGTCCGGCAAGCTGCCGCGACTACAGGTCCCCCCCATGACTGGCAGCTCCACTACTTATTGCAGGCTCGCGATGATCCCAGCCTGCTGATACCGGCCGACGTGGTATGGCAGACACGAGGAAACGTATTAAAACGACTGGGGCATCGCTTCGAGCAGCCGCAGGAGAAGCTGCTGGCCGGCCTGGGCTACGCCACCCGCCTTTTCCCACCCCTCACCCATAGCCTGAAATCCGCCCGCCCCAGCCATCTCTCCCTGGACACTCAGCACGCCTACACCTTCTTACGCGAAAAGGCGCCCCTGCTGGAAGAGGCTGGCTTCGGTCTGCTGGTACCGCCCTGGTGGAACAAACCCGGCACGCGGTTGGGCGTACGCCTGCGCTTGCACCCGGCCAAAAGCCCTAGCGCCGATGTCATCCCCAAAAGCAAAATGACTTTCGAGAACCTGGTGCACTATCAGTGGGAGCTTTCGCTGGGGGACACACCTCTCACCCGCGAGGAATTTGAGGCACTGGTTGCCCTCAAGTCACCCCTGGTGCAGATTCGAGGTCAATGGGTACAACTGGACGCCGAACAGATTGAAGCCGCCATTCGCTTCTGGGAGAAGCAGCAGCAGGAGGGAGACATCAGCTTGCAAGAGGCACTACGGCTGGGACTGGGTGCCGAAGATGGTGATGCCGACCTGCCCATGGAAGAGGTTGCTGCCGAGGGCTGGTTGGCGGACTGGCTGGAGCGTTTCACCCGCCACGAACAGTTGACCCCGTTACCCCAGCCGACCGGCTTGCATGGCGAGTTACGTCCCTACCAGTGCTACGGCTACTCCTGGCTCCACTTTTTGCGGCGTTGGGGGCTGGGTGCTTGCCTGGCGGACGATATGGGGCTGGGTAAAACCATTCAGGCCATAGCGCTATTACTACGCGAAAAGGAGGAGCAGGGCAGTCTGCCCGCCCCGACGTTATTGGTCTGCCCTACCTCGGTCGTAACCAACTGGGAACGGGAGATACGCCGCTTTGCTCCATCGCTGTCCACGCTGGTGCACCAGGGGCCGGATCGGCGGCGTGGCGAAGGCTTCATCCAGGCTGCCCAGTCGGTGGATATGGTGCTCAGCAGCTACGCCATCGTCCGCCGCGAAGCGGAAACCATGCAGGCTGTCTCCTGGTTGGGCGTCATCCTGGACGAGGCCCAAAACATCAAAAACCCATCCGCCAAGCAAACCCAGGTAGTACGCCAACTTTCGGCCGATTTTCGCCTGGCGCTGACCGGCACGCCTGTGGAAAACCGCCTGTCGGAGCTATGGTCGATCATGCAGTTTCTCAATCCTGGCTACCTGGGATCGCGTCAAAGATTCCGCGAACACTTCGCCCTGCCCATCGAACGCTATGGCGACGAAGAGGCCACGCAGCAGCTCAAGACGATGGTGGAGCCCTTCATCCTGCGGCGCGTCAAAACCGATCCACGGGTCATCCAGGACCTGCCGGATAAATTAGAGATGAAAGCCTACTGCCACCTGACGCAGGAACAGGCCACCCTGTACGAAGCGGTGGTACAAGACGCGCTGCAAGAAGTAGCCGAAAGTGAAGGCATCGAGCGGCGGGGACTGGTGCTGAGCATGTTGATGCAACTCAAGCAAATTTGCAATCACCCGGTCCAATATCTACACCAATCCGATGGGGGTGAGGCGGATGTAGCAGAACTTGCCGGGCGCAGTGGTAAGCTGGCTCGCCTGACAGAGATGCTGGAAGAAGTGGTCTCAGTAGGCGACCGGGCGCTGGTCTTCACCCAGTTTGCCGAGATGGGACATCTGCTGCGCGCTTATCTCCCGCAGGCGCTGGGCTGCCCGGCGCAATTCCTGCACGGCGGCGTCCCCGCCAAAAAACGGGACCAGATGGTGCAGCGCTTCCAGGAGAACGGTCGTGGACCGTTTATCTTCATCCTGTCCCTCAAGGCAGGAGGTACCGGCTTGAACCTGACGCGCGCCAACCACGTCTTTCACTTTGATCGCTGGTGGAACCCGG
>JAHELX010000622.1 GCA_024643945.1 Anaerolineales bacterium | reverse complement strand
GTCATCCCGCCCGAAGTGGCTATCGCTCATGGTGTCACCGGCCCCATGCTGCGGGCGGTGGGCGTGCCCTACGACATCCGCCGCGCCGAACCGTATAGCATCTACGACCGCTTTGACTTCAAGGTCCCCCTGCTCTACAACGGCGATCTCTACGACCGCTACCTGATCCGCATCCTGGAAGCACGCGAGGCGCTCAAGATTCTGGACCAGGCGCTGGATCAAATCCCCGAGGGGGAGATTCAGGGGGGCAAGAAGGTCTGGCAAATGCGAATGCCCGCGGGCGAGGCGTATGCGCGCATCGAGCATCCTAAGGGTGAGTTAGGCTACTACCTGGTCAGCAACGGCAGCGCCAACCCGTGGCGCTATCGGGTGCGCTCGCCATCCTTCATCAACCTGACGGCGTTGGGTGAGATGGGCAAGGGCCACAAAGTGGCCGACATCATCGTCATCCTGGGAGCGATTGACATCGTATTAGGAGAGGTAGACCGCTAAGGGTCCGTAAATGAATAACTTCCCGCATTTAAGGCGGATTTCTCAGGCAAAATGGATAGTAGTGCGTGAACTTATTCTTTTATGGACCCTAAGGGAAACTACCTACTCGAATTTGTGCCTGATGATAGCTCCCTTGTCGGCGGACTCCGCGAGGCGGGCGTAAAGTGCCAGGTAGCCCTTGCTGAATTTTGGTTTGGGCCGCTGCCATTGGGCCAGGCGGGTCTTGATTTCCTCGTCTGAAATGTGGAGGTGTAACCTGCGATCCGGGATATCGATGCTGATCATGTCACCGTCCTGGACAATGGCAATGGGACCCCCCTCGGCTGCCTCCGGCGAGACGTGCCCGACGAAACACCCGTTGTTGGTGCCGGAGAAACGGCCATCCGTCACAAGCGCTGTCTTGAGTGCCAGGCCTCTGCCATAAAGCAACTTCATAGCTGTGTACATTTCACGCATTCCGGGGCCACCCTTGGGGCCTTCGTAGCGTATCACCAGCACTTCACCTGCCTGGACCTTACCATTCAAGATGGCCGAGGTGGCCGCTTCTTCAGAGTCGAAGCAGTGGGCTTTGCCCGTGAACTTGTGCATCTCAGGTGCGATCGCAGCCGGCTTAGTGATGGCCGTGTTGGGAGCCAGGTTTCCGCGTAGAACGGCGAGCCCACCTTCTTTGCTCCAGGGGTTAGCCATAGTCTTTATCACGCTGCGGTCGCGGATTTTGGCATGGGCTATGTTCTCAGCCAGGGTTCTGCCGGTGACCGTCATCGCATCGCCGTGCAAGATGGGCAGGATCTCTTTCATGACCGCGGGCACGCCGCCGGCCGTGTGGAAATCGGGAACATTAGGCGCTGCCGCCGGATTCATCCTGGCGATGTAAGGTGTACTGCGGCATAATGCTTCAAAGAGGTCCATCGTGACCTCGCAGTCCGCTTCATAGCCGATGGCCGGTATGTGGAGCGCGACATTGGTGGATCCTCCAATGGCCGTGCTGAGGCGGATGGCATTTTCTATTCCCTTTTGGTTGATAATCGCACCCGCTGTGATGCCATTCCGCAGCAGTTCGAGGATCTGGCGGCCGGATTCTTGCGCCGCACGCAGGCGGTCAGCATGCGTCGCAGGGATAGTGGCACTTCCCGGAAGACACATGCCCATGGCCTCTGCCACACAGCACATGGTGTTGGCGGTCCCAAGGAAAGAACAAGAACCACAGGTCGGGGCTGCGCAGTCCTCCAATGCGCGGTAAGCCGCCTCATCGACCTGGCCTATCTTTAACATACCGAGTCCTTCGGTGAGCGAGGTGACGTCGGCAGCACGCTGGTCAAACTCGCACCCCCCTTCCATAGGCCCTCCCACCACCATAATGGCCGGGAGATCGAGACGGGCTGCAGCCATGAGCATGCCGGGGACGATCTTATCACATGAGCCCAGAAGTACCACAGCGTCCAGGCGATGGGCCTCGATCATCATTTCTATGTCGTTGGCGATCAGGTCTCGGGCGGGTAAGATGTAATGCATGCCGTCATGTCCCTGAGCAATGCCGTCACAGGCGGCAATGACGCCAAACTCGATGGGGGTACCCCCGGCCTGGTGAATGCCTTGCTTTACATAGTCAGAGACCAGATTCAGATTGTAATGCCCGGGGACGATCCGGTTCCAGGAATTGGCGATTCCGATCAGGGGTCGTTCCAGGTCGTAATCACTATATCCCATAGATTTGTATAGAGCCCTTTGCATAGACCACTCGGGACGCTTCAAGACGTCTCGGCTGCGCCAGTTCATCCCAGTTCCTCCTTCTCCTCTGCTTTCAGGCTTCGACGTAAGCGGTGTACAGGTCGCCCACCGTTTCGATTTCCCACGCTCTCTCTACTGGGATGGAGCAATCCAACTCATCGATGCGCAGCATCATCCAGGCCAGGGCCAGCGAGTCCATCTGCAAGTCCTGGATAAGAGAGGTTTCCGGCGTCAGTTTCTCTATGGGCAGCTTAAGTTCCTCGGCCATCATGGCCCGGAATTCTTCAAATGAGAGCTTGGTGTTATCCGCCATGAGCCTTTAACTCCTTTAGGGCTATCTCGCGCAACCGGTACTTCTGAGGCTTACCATTCGAGGTGCGGGGGAAGTCGTCGACGATACGTATCTGCTGGGGGATCTCGTAGGCCTCCAGGCTGGCGCGGCAGTGAGCCAGGATATCCTTTTCGCCTGGATGGGAGCCACCTTCAGGGATTACGAAGGCCCAGACGCTCTCGCCGCCCAATGCATCAGGCACCCCCACTACCGCCGCCTCGCGTATCTGGTCCATAGTCAGCAGGTGGTCTTCGATTCTGGCCGGGTGGACGTTTTGTCCCCCGCGAATGATCATGTCTTTCTTGCGGCCTACAATGCGAATGTACCCCGCCTCGTCCATGGTGGCCAGATCGCCCGTGTAAAGCCACCCATCCTCATCTATCACTTCGCCCTGGCTGTGCTGGTCCCCAAAGTAGCCCAGCATCAAGCCGTCGCTGCGACAGGCCAGCTCGCCGACCGAGCCCGGAGGCAGGGGCCGTCGTTGCTCGTCGACAACACGGATCTCCATACCGCTCATTGGCTGTCCGACGGTTTCCGCCTGGTAGGAAGGCGCGTCCTCCAGGCTGGTAACTGAGATTCCGCCACCCAATTCGGTCAGGCCAAAGCCGATGTGTACCGCGCACCGGAAGCGGCGTTGAATCTCCCGGGCCAATTCGGGCGGGCAGGGCGCTGCGCCGATGCCGCAGACGAGCAGGGATGAGAGGCGGTAACGATCGAAGTCGCGGCTGCGCAGCAAGGCTGTGTAGGTGATAGGCATGCCAACCAAGACTGTGACCCGCTCGCGTTGGACGGTCTCCAGAACCTGAGCGGGTTGGAAGCGCGGCAATAGCACCAACTTGTCGCCCATGAGCAGCGCCTGGAGCATAACTTCCAAGCCGGCAATAGTGTGAAAACTCATAACCGGCAGCCAGACTTGTTGCCCGCTGGCGGCTGCGATCAGGCGCGCCCCGTAGCGGCGCAGCACGCGCAGCCAACGTCCCAGCAGTCTGAAGTCAGGGCGCGCCATCCACATCTCGCGTACCTTGAGGCTGGCCAGCACGGGTGCGATCAGCCCCCGGTGGCTGTGCATCACCCCCTTTGCCCGCCCGGTCGTCCCGGAGGTGTAGAGGATCACCAGCAAATCTTGGGGGCCGACCTGCTCGGGGACGAAGTCGTCAGCGTGGGGCGTGGCCAGCATAGCGCGGAATCTTGGTTCAGTGCCGGGCGGCGCATCCGTCACCAAGACGTGGCGCAGCGAGGGCAATTCGCGCTGCAAGGCGCGCAGCGCATCCAGTCCGTCCGGCACCTCAAGTTGGGTCGAGGTCACCACCAGGATGGGCGCTAGCTCGCGCAGGAATGCCTCCATCTGGTGGCGGCGCAACCTGGGGGGCAGTGGGGAGATGGTCGCGCCCAACTCGGCTGCGGCGAAGAGCAGATACACAAACTCAGCATCTGACCACAGCAGTGTGGCAATTCGGTCCCCTTTGCGTACGCCCAGTTCGCGCAGGGATTGGGCGAGCGCTCGC
>JAHELX010000072.1:5080-15408 GCA_024643945.1 Anaerolineales bacterium | reverse complement strand
CCAACGGTCTTGGCCTGGATAGGGATGACCTTATTTGGACAGACGTACCAGGCGGCGCAGGTGCTGTTTGCTGCTCTGTCTGCAATGTTGCCATTGGTGAGCTATTGGGTGGCGGTCCAAACCACTGGCAGCCGTCGTCACGGCTGGCTGGCTGGGCTGCTGACACTCTTCAGTGGGTTTTATGTACTCTATTGGGGTCACACGGATAATTTCACCTCCTTTGCCCTGGCTGGGAGCTTGAGCCTCGTCGCTGCCTGGCAGGCGGGTCGGGCGCGAGAGAAACAACTGGGGGCTGCCTGTCCCGGCTTCGTACCCCGGTTGGGGCAGGGGGGCTGCCCGTCCCGGCTTCGTACCCTGGTTGGGACACTTCGCCGCGCGGGCCGGGGGGCGCTAAGGGCTGGGCGCTGGGCGCTGGGCGCTGGTGTCCTGGTCGGACTGGCCCACCTGTCACGGGCCGACGGGCCCCTGTTGCTCATAGCCATCGGGGTAGTCTGGAGCAAGTCTCTAATCTCCGATCTCCGATCTCCAACCAAAGAGAGGAGATTAGCGATCAGAGATTTCCTATTGGTGATTCTGGGGTATACGTTGGTGATGCTCCCCTGGTTCGTCCGAAATTGGATGGTGGTCGGCGCGCCGTTGCCGACGATAGGCGCGAAGACTATTTGGTTGACTACCTACGACGACTTGTTCAGTTATGGACGTGAGCTGTCGTTGCAGACCTACCTGGCCTGGGGATGGAATAACATCCTGCGCTCCAAGCTCGACGCACTGTGGCTCAACACCCAGACAGTCCTGGCTGTTTTCTGTATGATCTTTCTGGCGCCGTTGGTCCCTATCGGCTGGTGGCGATTGCGACGGCATCGGCTGTATCAACTGGCAGCGTGGTATGGCGCGCTTCTCTTTCTGGCGATGACGCTCGTTTTCACCTTCCCCGGCCCGCGCGGGGGGCTTTTCCACTCCGGGGGCGCGCTGCTCCCCTTCATCTTCACTGCCGCTCTGGTGGGTCTCGACGCCGTCATCGAATGGGCAGCGGCCCGTCGTCGGGGATGGGATGCCTATATGGCCAAACAAGTTTTCGGCATTGGGCTGGTAGGATTGGCATTGTTAGTCAGTGGATTCCTGTTTTATCGGGGTGTCATTGTCGGGGCGCGCGGGCGAGGGGAGGATGCAGCCTACAGTCACCTGATCGAGTGGCTAGAAACCGAGGGCCAGGCCAAGGCGATGGTGATGGTTGGCGACCCGCCAGGTTATTGGTACTATGGCGGTGAGCCATCTATCGTCGTGCCCAATGATCCCGTGGAGATAACGTTAGCTGTCGCCGACCGCTACGGCGCGCGCTATCTGGCCCTGGACCGCAATCGCCCCGCGCCTCTGGCATCCCTCTACGAGGGGGCCGAAAGCCATCCCCGATTGCACTTAGTGGAGACATTACCCGGTGATATGCACGTCTTCCGCATATCGCCGCCAGAGGTGCAGCGCTGATGGCAAGGGACAATACATCTTTGAGCGCACGCCAGCTTGTCATCTTTGGGGTTATCCTCTACTTTACCTTCATCGGCGGCTCCTTTTACAGCGACCTTAATTTCTCCCTGCGCGTACTGAACCAGGTGATTGTTACCGTCCTGTTAGGGGGCTGGCTGATTGGCAAATTACGCCGGGGTGAACCATTCCCCCGTACAGCGCTCGATGCCCCGATACTGGCCTGGCTGGTTGTTCAATTCGTCGCAGCTTTCTTGGGACTGTCACCCCGTTTCAGCCTGGAGAAGCTCTGGATGCCCTTCACCTACGTGCTGGCCTTTTATCTGTTGGTAGACTTGCGCCGCAAGGGTCAGATAACTTTCGTGGTACGGGGACTGTATATGAGCGCCGGGGTTGTCTGCCTGGTAGGCCTGACCGAATTTGCAGGCTGGTATTTCGGCCTGCCACTGTTATCCCAGTTCGCCCAGGGTTGGCCGATGATCGGCGGCCTGCAGCATCCTTTCCCTCCCACCTTCTATCGCCTGAATTTCACCCTTAACGGAGCTACTCCTCTCTCGGCTTACTTAGCGCTACTTATTCCACCGGCCCTGGGAATCTTGCTCACTACCCGCAATCGCGACGACCGTCAGGCTATTGCTGCCTGGCTAGTGCTGGCTGTCATCGTGGAAGGGCTCAGCTTGTCACGGGGAGGGGTTTTGGCGCTGCTCGTCTCGCTGCCACTGACGGGACTGGGCTGGTGGCTCGCCCGGAGGCGTATCAGTCAGGCCCCTCTGGGAGGGCGCGTGTTGCGGGCGGCTCGCCGGCCGGCCATCGTTGGAGCGCTGGCGCTCAGCCTGCTCATCGCGATCCTGGTCGGACCGACCTGGCTGGAGCGCACATTCGACCGAAGCCACAGCACCCAGTTCCGTTTCACCTTGTGGGAAGCCGCTCTGACAACCTTTCGGGAGCACCCCCTCACTGGCGCTGGTCCCTACAACTTTGGGCGGAGTCTGTTGCAGCGCAACGACCCAGCCTTGCCGCGCCGTCAGATTATGACAGCGCACAACATCTACCTCAATACCGCCGCCGAATTGGGCCTGGCTGGGCTGGCGGCCGGTGGCTGGCTCTTGCTGGCGGCCGGGCGCGCCTGGCTGACCCGCTGGCATCGCACGTCTGATGCCCGGGAACGAGTACAAGTTGCCGCAGCCGGGGCTGCCCTGGCTGGGCTGGCGGCACACAGCCTGGTTGACACTTTCGCCGCTACGCCTAACGTGCTACCGATGCTGGCCATTGCTGCCTTCGCCCTGATAGATTCAGCGGTGGCTCCCCTCCAGGGAAATGTGGGGATTACTCCCGCTCAAGCGGCGAATTATAAACTCAAACCCCTGACTGCGCTCGCCTTGCTGGCTCTGGTGGCCTACTCGGCAGGGCTGGCCTGGCTCGATGTAGGCCAGTTTCACTTTCAGCGGAGCGTCAATCTGGCGGAGCGCGGGAACCTGGTCGATGCAATCGCAGCAGCGGAGCGATCTCACCGCCTCGATCCAGCCACGCCACTCTACACATTTCAACTGGCCTATCTTCAGGGACGCATGATCGACCGGCCTGAAGCACTGGCAACAGCCGCGGCGCTCTATCAAGCTGGCCTGGCTGCCGAACCGGTTGACGGTCGCCAGACAGCCAATCTGGCTGCTGTCCTCTGGCAGATTGGCGACCGTCAGGCAGCCATTAATGCCTTGGCGCGGACAGTAGCTCTCGAGCCCGACCCGGTCTGGCTGGTGAACCTGGGATACTTCTACCAGCAGGTTGGAGACATGGAACGTGCCGTCCAGGCTTACGGTCAGGCGCTGGCCCTGTCGCCAGAATTGGCCGGCTCTGAATTCTGGCAAGCGGAGAAGGAGCGTGCAACATATTGGCCAGAAGTGCTGACCGAAGCCGAGGCGACGCTACTGGCGAAGGGGCAAGATCTGGCCCGCTGGCAGCTCCAAGTTGCGTTGGTGCAACGGGATTGGCCAACCGCTGTTACACAGGCGCAAACAATCCTGGAGGGTACCCCCGAAGATTGTACCGCCCTCTCGGCGTTAGCCCGGGCCAGGTTTGAAACAGGCAGGATTGGTGAGGCACAACGCCAGGCGCAAGAAGCGGTTGATACCCAGTGGGCTTGTGGCAGCGCACACACTGTGCGCGGCCTGGTCAATCAAGCAACAGGTAATCTGGCCGCAGCCGAGCGAGACTGGCGTACGGCGCTCTTCCTCAATCAGCGAGAGGCAGCTTATTATTTGGGCCAATTCTATCAGGCACAAGGTAACTCCGGCACAGCCGCCCGATTCTATTTGAGCGCTATATCCCCCAGCGCCGTACCTACGGATGTGGAGATCACACTCTACGACCGGCGCGCCACCTTCGACCTGTTGCCCCCCCTCTTTCGTATTGGTATAGGTCCGGAACAAGCAAAGCCCTGGCTGGCATTGGCTCGGCTGCGTGAGATCCAGGGAGATTTCGAGGCAGCGCGCCAGGTATACCGGGCGTTGCTGGTTGAAGACCCCTATTTAGAAGTGGCGCAGGAACGATTAGACGCGCTGCCCGGTGACCAATGATAGACGTCATTGTCAGATGAAAACAGATTTCGCCACCGATAGGCTCAACTGGCCAAAGATAGCGACAGCCCAGCGTGCCCTGCCTGTGTGGTTGGCACTGGCAACACTGGCCGGCGGGACGTATCTCCTGGTGGCGGCCCTGGGATACGGTGTAACCGGCTTCCCCCTGGACGACGCCTGGATCCACCAGACTTACGCCCGTAATCTGGCGGCTAGCGGCCAATGGGCCTTTGTGCCTGGTCAAACTAGCGCCGGCTCTACCTCTCCTCTGTGGAGCCTGTTGCTCAGCCTGGGCTACTGGCTGGCATTGCCCTACCAGATATGGACTTACGCGCTGGGCATCGTTGCTCTGGGTTTGACAGGCTGGACGATGGCCCGGCTGGGTGCGCGCCTCTTCCCCAGCAAGCCCTGGGCCGGCCCACTGGCAGGGCTCTTTTGTGTCTTAGAGTGGCACATGGTTTGGGCCGCTGTGTCTGGAATGGAAACAATGCTGTATATCTGGTTGTCCGTGTTGGTGGTTAACGTATGGCTGACGACCGACGACAAGTGGCGGGGGTCCAAAGAGAAGGATCAAGCATCAGCTAACTTCTATCAACTATCAATGGCCGGCCGTTGGTGGGTGCTTGGGGTCCTGGGAGGCTTGCTGGCACTAACCCGACCAGAAGGGCTCGGGCTGATCGGGTTGATTGGCCTGGCGGTAGGCTGGCGGTTGCGTGGCTGCCCAGGCCGCCTGCTATCAACCTGGGCAGCCATAGGGGTAGGACTGGCTTTGCCGTTGGTCCCCTACCTGGTTTTTCACTATACGACCACCGGCCTCCCGTTTCCAAACACCTTCTACGCCAAGCAACAAGAGTACCGGGCGCTCCTCACTTTATATCCTCTGTGGCAACGGTGGCTGATGATGCTTGGCGTCACCCTGGTTGGGGGGCAGATGCTCTTGCTGCCGGGATTTGTGTACGGAATATGGCGCTCCATCTCTAAAATCGAAGCTCCAGCCTCGCCCTCCCAACTTCCAACTTTCAGCCTCTTGCTTCCGGCTGCCTGGTGGTTCGCTCATCTGACTCTTTACGCGCTACGATTGCCCGTCACCTATCAGCACGGCCGCTATCAGATGCCAGTCATCCCTTTTTTCCTCTTGCTTGGCGTGGGAGGGATGGCATATCTGCTGCGACCGGGTGCCCGGGCTATGTTGCCCCGCGTCCTCAGCCGGGCGACGATAGCCTCAGCACTAATGGTGGCCTTTGCCTTCCTGGGACTCGGCGCTCGCGCCTACGCCACCGACGTCGCCTTCATCCAGGGGGAAATGGTAACGACGGCACACTGGCTAGAAACCAACGTTCCCGATCAGAGCCTCATCGCTGTCCACGACATTGGCGCTATTGGCTATTTTACCCCTCGTCCTCTGCTCGACCTGGCCGGGTTGGTCACACCAGAAGTTATCCCCTTCATCACCGACGAGGCGCGATTGATCGAGTTTATGCAAGCCCAGGGCGCTGACTATGCAGTCTTCTTCCCCGATTGGTCCGACGCGTACCGACGTATGGCACAGGATCCACGCCTGACGCCGATCTACGAGACAAACTTTGAGTGGACATTGCGCCAGGGGCACGCCAATATGACCGTCTACCGCTTGCAGCCACGATAATGCAGCCCTGATTTCATTTTAAACAAAAACGCCCCGTAAAGGGGCGTAAGCTGGTAGCTCTTCACTGAATATGAAACGTGCTTTGGAGGTGAGGCTTATCCCAGATAATCCCGCAACTTGCGGCTGCGGATGGGATGGCGCAACTTACGCAGCGCTTTGGCCTCAATCTGCCGGATGCGCTCACGGGTCACGCCAAATTCCTGACCTACCTCTTCTAGCGTGCGGCCCTGCCCGTCAACCAAACCAAAGCGCATCTCCAGTACCTTGCGCTCCCTCTCGCTGAGAGAGTCGAGGATGTCTTGCATCTGCTCTTTGAGCAATTGCTTTGAGGCTGCGTCCACTGGCCCGACTACTGACTCGTCTTCAATGAAATCACCAAGATAGCTATTTTCCTCCGACCCGATAGGGGTCTCCAGCGACATCGGCTCTTGCGCAATGCGGATGATGCGGCGCACTTTGGTTGCCGCTCGGCGCCAACGTCGCTCCACGGCTGGATCAAGCGGCTGGTCAGAGGACCGAGCCTGATCGATGGCCAGGTGATCTTCCTCAGAGAGCAACTCCATTTCCAGTGCAATCTCTTTAGACGTTGGCTCTCGACCCAACTCTTGCAGAAGCCGGCGCTGGGTGCGGATAAGACGATTGATGGTTTCGACCATGTGAACCGGGATGCGAATTGTACGCGCCTGGTCGGCAATGGCGCGACTGATGGCTTGACGAATCCACCAGGAAGCGTAAGTTGAGAACTTGTAACCCCGCCTATGGTCGAATTTTTCCACCGCCCGCAGCAAACCAATGTTGCCCTCCTGGATCAGGTCCAGGAAATTCATCCCCCGCCCGATATATCGCTTGGCAACGCTGACCACCAAGCGCAGGTTAGCCTCAGCCAGGCGTCGCCGGGCTTGTTCGCCGGCATCCACCATTCGCTTCAGTTTCTTGATTTTAGCAGGATCCAGGCCATCTTTCTCAAGCTGCTTACTGGCCCGCACACCCTGCTGGATCTTGCGGGCCAGCATCACCTCTTCTTCGGCTGTGAGCAAATTCACCCGGCCGATTTCCCGCAGGTACATCCGCACAGGATCTCTGGTCAACTCAGGCCCTTCCAGATCCAGCACGTCATCGACCTTCTGTTCGCCCTGGCCTTCTAGCTCTTCCTTAACCCGGTCTAATTCTGCATCGGGCGGCTCTTCCAAATCGACCAGACCTGCACCCTTGAGTTTTTCTTCCTCTACAACTTCAAAGCCGGATTCAAGCAACTGCTTGTAAAGCGGACCGGCACTCTCGGACTCTTCGTCAACCTCAGAGAGATCATCCAGAGTCTCGTCTTCCGCAGTATATTCTTGTTTTGCCCCTTTTCCTTTGGCTTGGGAAAGGAGCTGATCCAAGCGCGTGTCAGCGTTCTTCGACCGCTTGGCCATAATTCACTCCCTACTTCAGTAATCTGTCCCCGATTCAAATGCTCTATATACGTACAAACCCAAAGCGCTCTGCCTCCGCACGACGACGCCCCATAATGGAGCGACTATCAATCGCGTAATGGATCAATCGCAATCGCTCCTTGGCAGCGTTTACCAGGTTTTGATAGTGGAGACGCTGCTCTTCAATACGGCTTTCTTCCGCTTCGTCTTGGAGAAAACGAAGGCTGGCGATTTCCTCCTGCAAATGTTGACCTCGCATCAGGAGAATCCCGGCCACGAAATCTTTCATCAACGCCTCGGGCAACGCAGCCGGCAACGCCTCCCACCGTTCGCGCAGGAAATTCAGGTGCGCCTGCAACAACGGATCACATTGATTGAGAAGGTATTCAACCGCCCCCCCGCCTTCTCCCTCTTCAGCATACGGACCTGGCGGCAACCCCCCTGCAGCCCAATCCGACAAGAGAAGAAATAAATGCTGGTTCTCTGTGTGATGAAAGTCATCGACCGAGAGAAGGGCCAGGTCCATACTGACCAATTCATCGTTAGCGGCTGGCAAAATCTCTGGTTGTCCCAGGAGGACCGCCAGCGAATACTCTTCCAGGCCAAAGGCACGCTTCCGCTCGTCTGACACAGACTCGGCGGCCGGCTGGATTTTAATCGACGGCCGTCGATGCAGAGTAGATGACCGGGGACCCTCATCCAGTTCAGCCATGAGCGCCCGTTCGTCAATCCTCACGAGTCGGGCCAAGCGGCCTACGTAGTGGTTACGTTCTACCCGATCAGTGACTTCCCTCAATAAGGGCAACACGTCGCGAACCAGGGCACTCTTCCCTTTAGCCGTGGTCAAGTCATATTGAGCCGACACTACTTGCAAGTAGAAGTCAATGACAGGCAATGCTTTTTCGATGATCTCTGGCCACTGATCAGGGGTCTGGCGCAAAATGTCGTCCGGGTCACGGCCTGGAGGCAAGGTAGCGATGCGAATATCGGCATCAAGTTGGTCTTCAAAGCGGATCAATCCCTGACCGGTTGGCACCGGCACCGCCTGGCGATCCAGCGTTTCACGGGCTAAGGTGATCCCGCGCAGGGTAGCGGCGTCCCCGGCAACGTCGGCATCCAAAGCCAGGACGAAATTCTTGGTGAAACGCTTCAACAGCTTGAGTTGTGCCTCGGTCAGCGCGGTGCCCATACCGGCGACCACATTGGCATACCCACGTTGATGAGCTGACAGCACATCCATGTACCCTTCGACGATAACTGCTCGGTCAGCGTCACGAATGGCCTTTTTGGCCAAATCGAGACCAAAAAGGGTGCTACTCTTATCAAAAAGCGGAGACTGGGGTGAATTTAGATACTTGGGCACGTCGTTGGGATTGAGCGCCCGCGCCCCAAAGGCAATGACCCGGCCCTGTACATTTCGGATAGGAATGATAAGGCGATCACGAAAGCGGTCGTAGCTGCTGCCGGTCTCCTTCTTTACCAACAAGCCAGCCTCAACCAAGTCGTCTTCTTGATAACCCCGATTGATGAGGTGACTCTTAAGTCCCTCCCATGTATTTAACGCATAACCAAGCAGGAATCGTTCATCAGTTTCAGAACTGATCGCTCGACTGGTCAGATACTCCCGCGCGTGGGCACCCTCTTTGGATTGCCGCAACAAATAGTGAAAATATTGGGCAGCCGCCGCGTGAATGTCTAAGAGCTTTTCACGCTGCTTATCGGCCGCCTCTGATTGAGGCGTCGGCGGGGAAAGAGGTACACCGGCTCGTCGAGCGAGCTCACGCAACGCTTCGGAGAAATCCATCCCTTCGCGCTGCATAATGAAACGAAAAATGTCACCTCCCGTGCCGCACGCACCAAAGCAATGCCAGGTTTGTGTGTCGGGAAAGACAACAAATGAAGGGGTCTTCTCAGTGTGGAAAGGACATAATCCCTTATAGTTGCGACCAGCCTTTTTTAGCGGGACGTAGCTAGAGATAAGCTCTATTATATCGATCCTATTTTTAACCTCGTCAATCACCCCCATGCCATCATTCCTCTTCCGCTGTAAGGCATCGCCTAAACCACACAGGGCTATTATACACAGGAACAACCGTTCATGCAAAAAGGATCAAATCGCACCTTGGCAAGGAATTCTTTCAGCCCTACTGATGCAGGCCCAAAAGCCCCCTTCTGAGCACATTGAGATTAGGCTATGTTTCTACGTCAAAACCTCATCGCCGCCCCAATCAGGTTAACGCTCACAAAAACGCTTTGAATCTTGACAACTTTCATCGATGGGTAGTAGGATAGGTACTGGTCTGCTATCCAGGAGAACAGCCCCAATGGATTACAACGCTACGCTAATCAAAAGTGTGATCTTCGACGTAGGAGGAGTGCTGGTTCGCACTCACGACCAGAGCGGCCGGCGCAAATGGGAAGCACGTCTAGGATTGAAGCCAGGCAGTTTGGCCCAGCTAGTCTTTAATAGCGAGCCAGGACGCAAAGCCCAACTCGGTCAGGCTTCTTCGCAGGAGGTGTGGACCTGGGTAGGTACACACTTGGGCCTGAATCGCGACGAATTGGCGACCCTTAAGCACGACTTCTGGGCTGGCGACCAAGTTGATTACGATTTGTGCGACTATATCCGAAGGCTGCGCGCGCGCTACCACACTGGTATGCTCAGCAACAGTTGGGCTCGAGATGGTCGAGCTATGGCCAAGAAATTTGGCTTTGCCGATTGCTTTGACGTCTTCATCACCTCGGCTGAGGTGGGCATGATGAAACCCGACGCGCGCATTTATCATATTGCGATGCAGCGGCTGGGAGTATCGCCTTCCGAGTCGGTCTTCGTGGATGATTTTACTGAAAACGTAGAAGCCGCTCGCCGCCTGGGCATGTACGTCGTTCACTTCGCCGCCCCTGCCCAGGCTCGGGGACAGTTAGAAGAACTGTTAGGTGCATGAAAACGTGCGGCCACGGCTACGCGGACTGCGTCACTCATGGGCAGTTGGGACCATTGTTGAAAACCCGGTTATTGACAATTTCCCCTGCCTTAAGTAAAATTTGAAAGTCAAGTCATAAATAGCTTTTTCTGCCCCCGTAGCTCAGAGGATAGAGCAGCGGTTTCCTAAACCGCGTGCCGCAGGTTCGAGTCCTGCCGGGGGCGCCTGTATAATTACGGGTGCAAGGCAATAATAACAGATGATAACAGTGTAGACGTTGAACAATGTGTGT
>JAHELX010000072.1:0-4980 GCA_024643945.1 Anaerolineales bacterium | reverse complement strand
GTCATCTTACAGTCAGTACGAGCCGAAATTGTGCCCTATCCCCCGTGAGGAGACCGTCTATGTTGGGTGGACGTCCACGCTTTTGGGCTACCCTTCTGATCTTACTGATACTTTTGGTTCCGGCTGGTCTGGGACAATGGGATTTTGTCATCGCCGTGGTCATTGGCCTGATTGTGGGCAATGGTCTGGCATTGATACGAGGTGGATGAACTCTCGGCACGGCTTAGTGTATTGCCCATGGATTATTTGGCAATGCCCCGCATCTCATGGATGGAGTTCATCCCCCCAAAACGTGGAGAAGTCAGGACGCCATGTACGCCGGCCCGACTTTGGTGTTACGCACACTCTACGCTATAATCAGTCCTGAGTTTGAGAAGGACAGAAGACTTTTCCCTGAAAGGGACCTACAGGCGTGAATCGCAAATCTCTTCTCTCCGCCGCAATTCTCCTCGGCGGCACAGTCCTTATCGCCATTGGCTGGTGGGATTACTGGAACCCCAATCAAATCAATCGATGGTGGGCGGGTGAGCGGGTTTACCCCTTCTATTGGCAACGCCTCACCCTGACACTGGCGGTAGTTCTGCCGACAGCCTTGCTGGCCTGGTGGTTGGCCTCGCAACCAAGCGCAAGGCTGGCAGTCCACGGCGCGCCAGGGGATACGTCCCGCGCATACCGGCGGCAGCGAGCGGCCTGGGGGTTTGCCGCTGCATTCGCCATTCCCCTTATCCTATTGCTTAAATATCGGGTGACGTGGCTGGGGATAAACTACGGCAGCTCGATCTGGACCTACAGCCTGGTGCTGGTATTAAGTGCAATCATTGCCTGGCTGGCGTGGCCTGCTCTGAGAAATCAGAGGCTGTTGGAGTGGCTCGATCGTCAGGGCCCGATGATTATCCTTGGCGCCATGGTGGCCTATGTGGTAGTATACGGTGGTCTATCCATCGCTCAGCATGTCAGCTTTCGCACCCACGCTCTGGATCTGGGCACAATGGACCAGGCAATGTGGAACACGTCCCGAGGACGCCTGCTGGAATACACGCCACTTCCAGTCACATTTGGCGATACAACGCCAAATCTGTCGCCAGATAGCCGACTCGTGGGTGGGAAACTGGAATTGATCTTCTTACCCTTGTCGCTTCTCTATTGGCTGTGGGCCGACCCACGTTTGCTGATCGCCTTGCAAGCCATCCTGCTGGCTAGCGGCGCAATTCCTCTATATCACCTGGCGCGAGCGCAACTAGACGACAGCGTAGCTTCGCTGGCCGTAACTCTGGCCTACCTATTGTACCTGCCCTTACATTACGTGACCCTGGCCGACTTTCACGCCTCGGCCCTTATGGTCCCATTTCTATTGTGGGCATGGCTTGCAGCAAAACAGAATCGTTGGCGCACATATTACCTGGGAATCGGGATCGCATTGCTCTGCCGGATTGATGCAGCCCTGGTACTGGTGGGCACAGGCATATACCTTTACCTGAAAGGCGGCTCCAGGGGGGGGCAGCACCGTCGCCACGGCATCGCTACGTTGCTCCTCGGTCTGGTATGGATAGCCTTGGACCTCGGCCTGGTGTCGCCCTGGGCGAAGGCAAGCTACGGACCGGGTACCAACGAACTGTTGCGAGAACGGTATGGCCAGTTCGGCCAAGGTTCGTTGCAGATTGCCTGGGGATTACTGACCCACCCTCTGGACGCACTGCGTGCCTTGGCGGGCCGCGAAAAACTCCAGACATTGGTTGACTTGATGGCAACCCTCGGCTGGACACCGCTACTGGCACCGCTCACGCTGCTGCCTGCGTTACCGGTGTTGGTTTTGAATTTGCTAGCCGCTTCCCCTTATCAGAATTCCATCTTAGCTCACTACTTTGCGCCAGTTATCCCGTTTCTGTTCATCGCCGTCATCTGGGGATCTGACAACGTCGGACGATGGATCGCCCGTCTTTCTGCGAGTTGGGAAAAGCCAGCGCTTCCACCCGCCCGTCCTGCCTGCACCTGTTGGCGCGGCACCCTGGCCCGCGTGGCGGAGCCAGGACGGGCAGGTGGCTCCGCCACGCGGGCTGGGGTTGAAGGTCGCCGCCTGGCAACTCTTTTTGTGCTAATAACGACGTTGCTGGTCGCGTGGTTCTTCAGCCCGTTGCCGCCGGGCTGGCAATTTCGTCTGGCTCACTACTATCAAGTCAGTGAGCACGAACGAGCGCTCGCCCGAATACTGGATCTGATCCCAGCAGAAGCCATCGTATCAGCTCAAAGTGGCGTCTTTCCGCATCTCTCCCGACGTCCTGTCATTTACCTTTTTCCGACGGTAGCCGATGCGGAGTATGTGGTGTTAGACCTAGATTATAGCGCCAATAAGACTCCCGTTGACGAATACGTCTTTTACACGGCTGTAGAAGGGCTGCTGGCTGACCCGGCTTTCCACGTCGCTGCTTTTGATAACGGTGCACTCCTATTGCAGCGCGGTCCCGGTCAGGCTCCACCAGCCTTCGCCGAGAACTTGACCAGCTACAATACAGGCCTTTATCGCTCAGCCCTCATTGAATATCGAGGACCAACTCGCCTCCAGGCTGACAATATGTATCAGAGTTTGGTTGTGTTGGAAAATCGGGGGACGCAAAGCTGGGAGACTGTTGGTTCCTATCCCATCTACCTCAGTTATCACTGGTGGACTGCCGATGGCAACCTGGTTAAATGGGATGGGCTGCGTAATTCCCTGACACAGAACGTGAAACCAGGAGACACATTCACCCAGCAAGTTCGCTTTGCCACCCCCGCCGAACCTGGCGACTATGTGTTAGAGTGGGACCTAGTACATGAGAATCGCACATGGTTCGGCGAACAGGGCGGAATTACACTGCGCCTGGACGTGACGGTAGAATGAGCTAAACAGAATCCTCCGAAACGCGGAAGCAAACAAAGACTCATGTCGGCTCTTATACCCAACGCACGTGGGTACTATAGGATTCGATGCCAATGCCATTTTCTGACGCGATCACATCCGGCACACTTACACTATCCCAATGCTTCGAGGATGTCTCCCAGCAAGTCTTCTTCCATAAAGGAACCTTTTTCTAGAAGCGACTCTATCTGGCCATCTAAGCGACGTCGCTCAGCGTGCGTCAACTCTTTGGCCGTGACAACAATGACTGGCACATCTCGCAACTCTTCTTCTGATTTCACGATTTCCAGGAGGGTGAAGCCGTCAAGCTCCGGCATCATCAGGTCCAACAGTATCAAATCGGGGCGCTCGCTGCGAATCAGATTCAGGCCAGCGCGACCATCGTACGCCTCGAAGATCTGATATTTGCCGCGCGCCTGCAAGATTCGGCGCAAGAGTCGGGCGGCATCCGGCTCATCTTCAATGATGGCCACCCGCTTCACACGTCCATCAAGCCGGTTAAGAGCTGTCATCAGGCCCTCACGCGGCGCTGGCGAGCGGGACGCCAGGGCCGCTGCTTCGGCCGTGCCCACGGTGCGCAGCCACTCATCGCCCAGCAGATGTTTTTCGACAGGGAAAGTATGCCCTGAAATATTAATGACCACCACTTCATCGGGCTTAATGATTTGTTGACTCAGCAATTTAAAGACCCCGGCACAGGCTATTGCTGCCGCCGGCTCCATCGAGAGGCCATCCATTTTGGCCATTACATGCATCGCCCGGAAGGCCTCCTCGTCGGTAACAGCCTCCATCGCCCCACCATGCTCCAAGATAATCTTGCGCAAAAAGGGATAGACTGCGCCAGGGCTGCCCGTGGCCACGGTGGTGATGCGTGTCTGCGGATCAGCTACGTCTTCGGCCTGTTCCAGCCCGGCTTTAAAGCTGTTGACCATTGGCGCACAGCCAGCAGCTTGAATCAGGGCTAGTTTAGGCATTTTGTTGATAAAGCCCATTTGGTAGAGTTCTTGAAAGCCTTTCCACACCCCCACCGGGCCCAAACCGCCGCTGACCGACTGCACATACCAATCAGGTGCGCGCCATCTCAGGTCTGTTCCATCATCGCTCATCATCTGCCCCAGTTGCTCCGCGATTTCAAAAGCAACTGTCTTCATGCTCTCCTTGGCAGCGATGCTGCGCACCCCTCGGTCAACGAACAATCCTTTGTGATTGGCAAATTTTGCCGCCACAATTTTGGTGCGGTCATAGGTGCTGGTGACCTTGATGACTTCGCTGCCGTAGAGCCCCACTTCGCGCATCTTGTCGGCGGGTACGGTGCTGGTGAGAAAAGCCCAGAGCTTGATGCCAGCTCGCGCACAATAGGCGGAATAGGAAATAGCTACGTTACCGGTCGAAGCCACCACTGCTTCGGTCATCCCCGCTTCCTTCAAGGAGGACATAGCAAGCGATGCCTGGCGGTCCTTGAAAGAACTCGTTGGCCCCTGTCGTTCGTCCTTAAAATAAAGATGGCGATGGCCTAGCATCAGCCCCAGATTTTCGGCCTTAAGTAATGGAGTGCCTCCCTCTCCCATCGAGACAATGTTGTCGCGCTCTTTAAGTGGTAGCAATTCCCAATACCGCCACATAGTGTTGGAAGGCCGGGAAGCTAATTCTGCCTGCCACACCTTAGCGATAGCATCCAAATCAAAATCCGCATCGAGCCAATCATGGCCACACTGCTCACACACCGATATGGGACTGGTATAGACAACGCGATGTCCACATTTGGCGCACTTTACGTAGAATTGTTTCTCCATGGAATATTCCGCCTCGCTCTTTTTCTTAACACAACCATATTAAACCCTCCCACAGGTCTGAAGTTACGAGCCAACAATTTTCTCTCGACCAAGAAAAGCTTATCGCTTGAAGAGATCTCGCCGTGACCTGCGGGAGGGCGGCAATTGCTTATTGAAGTATAGGTACCACGCTTAAACTGGAAATGTGCTGGAAAGCCACAAAAGGCTAAGTCGGTACTTTTTCAGAACCACTCTCAGTGTAAACTGAAGTGGATTGGGCTGAAGAGGCTTAAAGCCTTTGTAGCCTATTCGGAC